>CALAOV010000320.1 GCA_937889515.1 uncultured Myxococcales bacterium
AAGGCCAACACCAGCCTAGAAATAGACGGCGAGCGCACCGGAGTACTCCTGGATCTGTTGGGTGTGGTTGGCGTCGAAGACGACGTAGTGGCGAACGTCGCCGCGCAGGGTCAGGCGTTTCTTGAGCGCGACGATGAGGCCACCGCCGACGTTCACCATCGAATAGTTCCCGGCCTGGATCGCGTACTGATCGGCCTTCTTGCGGCCAAACGCGCCGCCGGCCGCGGCGCCCACGAACGGGGTCACCGGTGAGGCCGCGAACAGGAAGGCGTTGAAGCCGCCGGCCAGATAGATGACGTCGATCTGGTTGCCGACCGTCTCGCCCACCGTCCCCTCTAAGGAGACGTGCGGCGCCAGCAACCAGGCGGGGCGGAACAGGAACATGCCGTCTCCGCCCAAGACGCCGGCCGAGAAGGTGAAGCCGACGTCGTCTTCGAGGAGCGGCGAGGGCGAGAAGATCGCGCTGCCCATCCGTTTCCAGACAGAGGGTCCCTGGTGCGCGGCCGCCAGATCGACGTCGAGCGGAAACACCTCGTCGCCCAGGATCCACCCGTAGGTGCCGTCGGGCAGCTCGACGCGAAACCAGTGGTCGTGGCTGGCGCGGCCGATGGCGGGCAGCACCTCGCCCAGGCGGGCCCGGTAGACCACCCGGAATCCGAAACCCGGGCCGGTGTGGATCTGGGCCTCCTCGGAGACCACCCGCACCAGCGCCGTGTCGTCCGCGCGCGCCTCGACCGACGCCAGCGCGACGACCAGCAGGCCGACGCATCCGAGCAGCCGCAGGGCGGGGGGCTTCATGGCATGGTCACCCACTGCTCGACCAGCATCGCCTCGGGGCCGTTCTGCATGATGAGCATGCCGCCGCCGTGGACCTGAAGGTTCTCGGGCAGGATGAGGAGACGGCTCTCATCGACCAGCGAACAATTCATCTGATTGGCGGCCGACGCGTAGTTGGCGGCCCAGTCCGCGGGGAACGGAATCGCGCCGGGTTCCACCGGCACCGTGAGGATGAGGCCGTTGCGGCTGCCCGTGGCGTGGCAGGTAGCATCGTAGCAGTGCTTGCCGCCGTAGTCGGCACCCAGGAAGTTGGGCCAAATCTGATCGATGAACCACTGCTGCCCCGGCTCGCAGACGTTGACGTCGGCGGGCGGCGCGCCCAGGTCGACGGTCTGGCAACCGAGCCCCGCGCCCAGCGCGGCGGCCGCAAGCACCAGGTAGAGGCCGGCGCGCGAGATCAAAACGTGTACCTCAGATAAGTGGTGACCATCAGATCGCGGCTACCGGAGATCTCGCGCAGCCAGAAGAAATCGCCGCGCAGGCCGACCGAGAAGTGGCGGGAGAGCGAGTGGTAGTCGAAGCCGCCGCCGCCGCCGGCTGTGAAGCCGACCCGATAGCGTTCGAGCATGAGCGTGTAAAGGACGTTGGTCGACAGCCGCTCGAGGCCGGCGCCTCCTTCGGCGAAGAGCGAGGTCTGGCCGAAACGGAGGGTCAGCTTGCCCTCGGCGATGGCCTGGTAGGTCTGCAGGAGCTGGCCGGCCTGCGGGCTGTCGCCGCGGATCGAATGCGTCGAGCCGAGAAAGTGCGCCTGCACCGCCAGCCAACGGAATAGGTCGAACCCGACCCGCGTCCCGATCGCGAACCCGGGGGCGATGTCCGCGCCGGCGGGTCCGAAGAACGCCACCGCGCCCACCTCCCCTTCGGTGTAGAGGCCGCGCGCGAACTTGCCCGGATCCGGGAAGACGATGGCGCTCGGTTCCGCCGTGACCTGCGCCTGGGCGGCCGCGCCCCAAAGCAGCCAAGACGTCGCCAATGCCGACACCAGCTTGCGAGGTCGTGGTCTCAATGGCCCCTAGTTGGTCGTCGCCATCATCGCGGGAGGCTGAAAGAGCGTGGGTGTCGGTGAGAACAGGGTGTCACCTGCATCGTGGAGCAGCTGGTCGTCGTCGTCGCGCACGCGGACACCATAATTGCACGTCATCATCGCATCGGCGGTGAAGTTGACGTCGATTTCGAGCAGCGCCGGGATGACGACCCCCGCCGGCACCATGTCGAGCCCGATCGGGTTGACCTGGGAGTTGTTGATGAGGACCGCGTTGAACGGTGCCATCCAGCGGCCGAGAGCGTCGAGATCGAGCTCCCCCTCGTTGAAGTCGTCTTCGCGGATCGTCCCGGAGATGCTGGCGCCGGCCGCCAGGATCTGGGGCGTCACCGGAATCAGCGGGATGTAGTTGGGGGCGTTGTTGTTCCCTGCCCCCAGCGCCATGGCCACCACGTTCTCGTCGTACTTGGTGTACTCGTTGGCGCCGTCGATGCCGATCCCGAAGGTGCCGGGCTTGGTGTCGCCATTGGTCACGACGTAGGTCAGCTCGATGTGCACGTGCGAGCGCTGGATCCAGGGGACCATGAACCCCAGCGCCGCCGACTGCGTGTCGAGGTCCTGCTGCTCCTGTTTGGTGGGGTTCCGGAACTGCAAGGTCAGGCCGTTTTCGATCCGCGGGAGGTTGCCCTTGGCGTCCTTGGCCCCCGTCACGGCCAGGACCGGCGCGGGGGAGGCGAAGTAGAGCGGCGCGTTCACGCAGGCGAGCGCGAGCGGCGCCAGGCACAGGACCAGGCCGATACGGGTTCCATTTGCTTCCATCACAACCTGCCTTTCACGACCCGCCTTTGAAAATAAAAGGATAGCGACCGACGATCGTCTGTCCGGGCGCCTTCGGGAACTGCCACTGCTTGACCTGACGGACGATGCAGCCCTCGACGGCGGCGTCGCTCATGGTGCTCTGCTTGACGTTGGCCTTGCTGACCGTTCCGTCGGGCTGAATCACCCAGAAGATGTCGACGCCGCCCGAGAGTGACGTCTTGTGCTGGAGCTCCTTTTCGTAGCAGTACTTGACGCCCGCCAGGTGCGCCCGCACCACCTTGTTGATCTGCTCCTTGGAGAGCGAGCCGTCGCTGTCGCCCGCCCCGGTGCCGAGGCCGACCGACACCTCGTGCTCGCCGCGCTCGGCCAGCTTGGGGCCGCGGCCGTGGCCGTGGTTGCCCCGGCCCCCGGTGTCGAGGTTGCCCGACCCGTAGATGTGTCCGTAGCCGGCGCCGCCGCCGCCGGGGCCGGCTCCGGCGCTCGACAGGCCGCCCGAGCCGCGGCCGGCCACCAGCTTGGCGCCCGCCATGCCGGCCATCGCCTGCTCGACGTCGTTGCTCTGCGCGAACAGCTTGGAGAGGCCCGACCCCGGCGCCTTGTCCCGGCCGATGATGCTGAGGATCCCCACCCGCTGCACCTTCTCGCGCAGGATGTCTTCCTTGCCCTTCGGGATCACGGTGTCCTTCTGGGTGGCGTCGGTGCGACCGAGCTTGCCGGCCTTGTCCTTGGCCCGCTTGGTCTGCCCCTCCTTCTCGTCCGACTTTTCTTCCGCCTTCTCCCGCTTGATGACCTCCTTCTTCTCGAATTCGAGCGCGGCGGGCGCCTCGATCTTCGCGACGCGGTCCGGGTTGAGCGCCAGCGGCGGCTTGGGCTCCTCCTTCTCCCACATGAAGTTCAAGATGATCGCGAGGGCGCCCATCACGATGCTGGTGCCCACGGTGATCTGCGCCATGTGCGGGTCGCGGAAGTGGGGTCGCGGAATGACCTCGGGCGGATCGACCCAGCGAATCTCGACCCGCAGATCGCTGCCGTCGGCGAAGATCAGCTTGGCCTTGTCGCCCCGCGCGAGGTCGACGTCGCGGGAGGCCACGTCGGCGACCGGTGTGGCGACGCCGCCGATGTTGAGGTCGCCCTTCAGGGTCGACGCGAGGTGCAGGACGTAGCCGTCGCGGCGCGGCTGCAGGAGCAGGAACTTGCTACGCCCCTCGAGCGCGGGCGTCACGAAGGTCGCCCGCTTGGATGGCCCGACGGTGATCTTCCGTCGTCTCGAGAGCAGGCGGTACGCGATGATCTGGCCACGCCAGATCATCGCGACCTGCAACTTTGCGTGGGTGGTCACCGGTCGCGGACCTGTTCTGCGCCGCGCCGGATTGTGACCCGGAAGGGGGGGAGGGAGTGCCTGAGAAAGTGGGCTGGTTGCCAAGAGTTCACCCTATTTGTCTGCCTCAGAGGCTCTTGTCATCGGCGCTTTGCCCCAGCTCCTTCATGAAAGAGCGCTTGTCGGGGGCGGACATGTCCAGCTCGAGCTTGACCCTGTTCAAAAAGTATAAGAGTTGCGGGGTCTTGAGCTTACCTTCCACGTCCATCGCGCCGAAGGTATAAGTCTTGGTTTTCACCTTCCCGCCGGCGGCGGACCCCTTGGCTTCGGCGGCGGGTCGCTCTTCGGCGACCGAAGCCCCGTCGCCGGCGCTGTCGCTAGCCCCCTCCCCCGAGCTGTCCCCGCTGGAGGCCGCGCTTCGCTCCTGGGTCTGCGTGTGGGCGGGGGCCGGCTTGCGCGCCGCCGGGTGGCGCTTGGCCGGCTTGGCGGCGGCCGAGCCGGCGACCGCCGATAGCGCGAACGCGGCGAAGATCGCGGGCACGAGCCGCCAGCGGGCGGCGCCGCCCGTCATTTCATCTCCTTGAGCCGCGACTGCGCGTCGGCGCGCCGGGGATCGTCCTTGCCGACCGCCTGCAGGTATTGATTGAGGAAGTCCTTGGCTTTGGCCGGATCCTTGTCGAAGTCCATGTACAGGACGCCCAGGTCGTAGAGCGCCGGCGGGTAGTCCGGCTCGATGTCGAGCGCGCGTTCGTAAGCCTTGCGGGCCAGATCGGTCTTGCCGTCGCCGCGCGCCGCGACACCCAGCGCCACCTGGGCCTCGGCATCGGCGGGGTCGATCTCGACCGCCTTTTCGAGCTCGATGCGGGCCTTCTTGTAGTCGCCGCAGTCCAGGTAGACGACCGCCTTGTTGAGGCGGGCCTGCGCGTACTTTGGATCGAGCTCCGACGCTTTCTGATAGTCCAAGAAAGCCTCCTGGTCGTGGCCCCGCTCAAAAGCAACGAGACCCAGGTTGTTCCAGACGAAAGCGCTCTTGGGGTCGAGATCGGCCGCCTTGTGCAGCGCGGTCTCGGCAAGTTCGAACTTCCCCATTTTATAATAGGTTAGGGCCAGGGCGTTATAGGCAATTACGGTGTGGGCGACGTTTTCGCCCCCCTCCGCAAGCAGCAAACGGGCCTGCTCCAGCGACTCGTCCAGGGAGTCGGGACCCGCCTCGCGGAGCACTTGGCTGTACCGGGCACGCATGTCGAAGTCGTTGGGGTCGGCGTTGAGCCAGCGGGCGTAGACCTCACCCGCCTTCTTGCCGCTGTGGGCCCGGCGCAGGCTCTCGCCATAGGCCAGCACCGTCAGGCGCGCGCCGGGCTGGATGTCGAGCGCGCGCTTGAAGTCGTCCACCGCGGCGTCGAAGTTTCCGAGCGCGGTCTCGACCACCCCCAGGTCGTGCCAGGCCTCGAAGAGGCGGCCATCGAGCTGGGTGGCGCGGGCCAGCGGCTGGCGCGCTTCCTTGTAGTGCTTGCGCCCCGTACGCATGATTCGGACTCCTTCGTCGAAGGCCGCCTGCGCTTCCGGGCTGGTCTTGGGCAACGCCACCGGCGCGATCGGGTTCACCGCCGCGCTGCCGGGCGCGGGCGCCTTGTGCGCGCAGGCGCCCACCTGCGCGAGCGCGGCGGCCAGCACGGCCGCTTGGAAGCGGGCGCTACTGGTCACGGCGGACCTCCTCGATGCGATCGAGGGCGACCTTGGGCTCGCCGGGGCGGCTGGTCAGACGCAGCTCGGCTTCCTTGGGGTATTCGTTCTCCGCCAGGCGGGAGAGCGCCTGCCGGATGGCCTGGGTGTGCTTGTTGTAGACGCCGATCTGGAGCGCGCGCGCGTAGCCCGACTTGTAGGCGTCGATCGCCTTGTCTTCGATGACGACGATGACCTTCTCCAGCTCGTCGCGGTACATCTGCTTTTCGTCTTCCTTGAGATCCTTCGGCACGGGCGCGCTACGCATGGCCTTGGCGTAGGCCTCGTAGCCCTGTCCGATACGCAAGAGCGCGGCGGTGGCCCACTCGGGCGACCGGTAGGTGACCACGTCCAGGTAGGTCTGCTTCGCCTCCTCGAGGCGCTTGGCTTTCTCTTCGAGGACCTTGGCGAGCTGCTTCGGCTTGCCGGCGATCTTGATGCGCTCGTAGTCGAGGTAGAGCAGCTCGCCCTGGATGTACCGAGCCTCGGCGGCGTAGTACCCGCCCTCCTCGCCGCCGCCCTTGCCGTGCTTGCCGTAGGCCGCCAGCGCCTTGCCGGCGGTCTCCTTGGCGGCGGTTTCGTTCCCCGCCTTGAGCTGCGCGTCGGCCTCACGGGCCAGCGCCTCGACCGTCTTGGAGTCGCCCGGGTAGGCCTTGCCGTAGGCGGCGAAGCTGGCCGCGGCGCCGCGCCAATCTTTCTGGTCCTCGCGCACGACGGCGGCCTGGAACGCCACGTCCTTCGCGTCGGGGCGGTCCTTGTAGCGCCTGGCGTATTCGCCGTAGTGCTTGATGGCCCGATCGTGCTGGCCGAGGCTCTGCCGGAGGACGCCGGCGCTGCGGAGCGCGTCGGCCGCGTGCGCGTTCTGCGGATACTTCTGCGCCAGCTGCTCGTAGAGCACCGCGGCCTTGTCGTAGTAGGCGATGTTCTCTTCGATGCGCGCCGCGGTGAAGAGCGCCTCGGGCGCCTCGCTGGCGGTGGGGTATTTGTCCGCCAGCTCGCGGTAGGCGCCCACCGCCTCGTCGGGCTTCTTCTCTTTTTCGTACACGGCGCCCGCGTTGTTGAGCGCCTTGGGCGCCAGGCCGTTCTGCGGATATTCGTGCGACACGCGCAGGAAAAAGGCGGCCGCCTTGTCGTAGTCGCCGCTCTGCGCGTACTTCTCGCCGGACTTCATGACGGCGCCCACGATCAGCTTGTCGAGACGGTCCTGCTCGTCCTTGGACGCGAAGGCCTTGGTCTTCTTGAGCCGCCGGGCCCAGCTCTCGATGTTCTCGTAGTCCTTGGCCTTGCCGAGCGCCTGCAGGATCCGATCGCCGGCCGCGCCCGCGTTGGGATCGTCCGGATAGCGCTCGACGATCAGGCCGAAGCGTTTGATCGCCTCGTCGTAGTCGCCGTAGTCGAAGAAGAACTGGCCGTTCTTGTAGATGACGGTGACGATCTCCTTGTCCTTCGGGAAGAGCGTCGCGTAGAGATCGGCCGCCTCGCCGAACAGCCGGTCGCTGTCGGTGATCTCGCGCTTGCCGCCGCCGGAGCCGTTGCTCGTGATCGGCTTGCGCACTTTTTCGAAGGAGCCCATCGCCTGCAGGAGCGCGTCCTTGTGGTACTTGCCGACCGGCTGGGTCTTGCCGACGGCCAGGTACTCGCGCCCCGCGTCCTCGTACTTGCCCAGCTTGAAGTAGAGGATGTCGGCGCGCAGGTAGCGCAGCTCGGCGGCGTCGGGCGCGTCGGGGAAGTTGGCCAGGTAGAACTGGTAAGCCTCGGCGGCGCGGGCGTAGCGATCTCTATCGACCACCTTGCTCGTCTTCTCGGTTTGCTGCGCCTCCGCGTGCATGGTCTTGGCCACCGTGCGGATGAGATCCTCGGCCATCGTGCGGGCGTGCTCGACGGTCTTGGGGCGATCTTTGTTGGCGGCGGCCCAGGCGCTGCGGCCGCCGTAGGTGCTGGCCAGCTTGCGCATCTCGGCGATCGCGGTCTTGATGTCGCCCATGAGCTGGTAGCCCTCGACGATCTTGCCGGCGTAGTCGGGCGCGTCGGAGCTGTTGGGGTCGAGCTCGATGAGGAGGCGGTAGGCCTCGACGGCGCGTTCATAGCGGGTCTGATCGAACACCGTGTCGGCCAGCTGCTTGAGCACCTTGCGCGAATATTGCTTGCCGCCGATCTGCGCCAGGAACTCGAAGGCGTCGTGGGCGCTCTTGGTGTCGTCTTCGGTAAAAAGCTCGACCAGGTAGTCGAGCGCCTGCCCCTGGAGCTCCTCGGCGCGCTTCTGCTGATCTTCGGTCCGGCCGGCCTTTTTCTTGGCCAGATCGAGGACGTCCTTGAACCGCTGCGCCGATTTGTTGGTGTCGCCCAGCTTCCAGTAGCACCAGGCGGTCTTGAACAGCGCCAGATCGTAGAGGGTCGACTTCGGGTGCTGGAGGACCTTCTCGTAGGCCTCGAGCGAGCTCTTGTAGTTCTGCTGCTCGTAGAAGCGGTATTCGGCGATGGCCATCCAGGCGTCGGCGATATACCGGGAGTGAGGGAAGCGCTCGAGGATGATCTGGAAGTACTTGATCGACTCGCCGATCTTTCCCTGGTCGCGCAGCGAGAACGAATAGAGGTAGATGACGGTGTCGATCTTGCGGAACTTGGGGTACTGGTCGATGAGCCGCAGGTAGACCGCCTGCGCCTGCGCCAGGTCGACGGTGGGTGGGCGGCGCGGCACCTTGGGGCACTCGGCGCGATCGCTGTGGCAGGCCGAGACGGCCGCCTGATAACGCCCCATTTTCTCGAGGTAGACCGCCTTCGACTCTTCCCAGTAGAGCTCCGCCAGCTTGTACATCGCCTCGGCCTGCTCTTTGGAGTGCGGGCTGTCGTGCAGGTAGCTCTCGATCAGCTTGATCGCCTCGCGCCTGGCGGCGGTGACCTCGGCTTCCTTTTCGAGTAGCGCCTGGCGCAACACGGGCGGCAGCTTGCTCTCGGGCTCGTCGGCGTCCGCGTCGTCCTGATCCGCGTCGTCCTGGTTGGCCTTGCCCGCCGATCGGGCGCCGGACTTCGCGGCGCGGGCCGCCGGTGTCAGCGCCAGCGCCAGCGTACCCGTGATCGCCAGGAAGGCGACCGCGCTCCGCACGGTGCGCAGAGGTCTATTTGAAATTCTCGTACTCATCGGACCAGTACTCACCTTCGAAGGGCCAGTACTCTTCGTCGTCGCCCATGAGGCCTTCGAGCTGGAGCGTGGCGAACATCTCGGCGGGGTACCGCCCGGCCCGCAGATTCTCGATCTCGATCTCGAGCTTCTTCTTCTTGCCGATGACCGCGTCGATGTGGGTCAGACGCGCCTCCCGGAGCAGCTCGCGCAGGCGCTTGTCGAGATCGGCCAGGGCGGTGGTGGCGATCACCCCGGTCGCGGCCACCAGGCCGGCGCGCAGCTTGCGCGCCTCCGCCCCCAGCGCCAGCGTGGACGCCGCCTCGTGGGCGAAGGGCCCCTGAGCGACGTTCTTGAGCCGCGCCGCCCGGTGGGCCTCGTCGGCCAGCTGGCCGACCCGCTCCTCCATCTCGGGATCGCCGGCCGCCAGGGGGCGCAGCGCCTCGACGTCCTGGACCAGGCGCACCGCCTCCGTCGCGTCGGCGTTGTCGGTTGCGCCCTTTTCGTGCGCGGTCAGCTCGTCCCAGACCGCCACCTCGTTGGGGATCATGCCGGTCTCGCGGTCGAGCGACAGGATGTCGCCATAGAACTTGTAGAAGCGCGGATCGACCTTGAGCAGCTCGGCGATCGGATCGTGCGGCGTCGCGATGGAGGCCTTGCTGAGCAGGCGCCGGTAGAGCGCGCCGCGCTTGGCCGGATCCTTGAGCAGCGTCGCCACCTGGGCCTCGATCGGGCCGTAGGTCTTCACGAAGGCGTCCAGCGTCGCGCGCACCTGATCGAACCGGCAGGACTTGAGGTCGATCATGGCGTGCAGCAACATCACGTCGGGCGCCAGCGGCGATTTGGGGAAGGTGTGGTCGAACTCCTCGAGAAAGGCGCTGGCCGCCTCGTACTCCCCCTTCTGGAACATCGACCAGGAGGCCTCGAACAGAGCGTCGGGGAGGCGATCGGAATCGGTGGGAACGCGGAAGTAGAAATAGTAGGCGTCGTCGTACTTCCCCTGCTCGTGCGCGATCCGGCCCAGCGCCAGGTAGGCCAGGTCCTTGACCGCGAAGTACCGCCCGTCGATGAAGAAGGTGAACCGGTCCTGATCGGCCTGCTCGACGATCTCGCACAGCGCGTGGCGAGCGGCGGCGAAGTGTCCGTGGCGGGCGTGGAGCAGGCCGCGGAAGTAGAGCGCGGCGGCGTAGAAGCGGGACTGGCGGTCGACCTCGGAGAACAGCGATTCGGCGCGCGCGCCGTCGCCGGCCCCGTAGGCGACCTTGCCGGCCAGATAGGCATGCTCGGCGGCGCTGTCGTGGGGCAGGACCTCGCCGCGGCCGGCGTCCGTGTGATCGAGGACGGAGAGGATCTCCGCCTCTTCCTTGGTCTCGAGCGCGACGTCGACCATCATCCGGTAGGCCGGCGCGAAGAGGGGGGATTTGGTCTCGCGGCCCATCACCCGCAGCAGATAGCGCTCCGCCGACTTGTAGCCCCCCGCGCGGATGAGGGCGCGCGCCAGCGTCAGCTCGGCGGTGGCGTAGTCGGGCGCGTATTCGAACTGCGCGAAGCGCGGCGATTCGACGATGCGATAAAGGCGCACGCTCGCGATCTCGGCGTTGCCGGTGACGAGATCGTCCTCGGCCGCGGCCAGCTCGGTGCGCAGCCGGTCCAGCGTGGCCGGCTGTTTGTCCCCGCCGAGCACGCCGGCCTTCTCCAGATCGGCCAGGTATCGCCCCATGGGATCGATTGAGGTCGGGGACCCTGGGAGGGTCCCCGCGCCCCCCCGCGATGGAATCTGGCGGGCGGAGCCCGCCTCCGTCCACGCGTTGCCGCTCGGCGCCGCCTTGGGCGCGGCATCGGCGTCCACGTGCTGGACGAGCAGGGCGACGAGGAGCGCGATCATTTCTCCGACCGGACCTCGATCTCGACCTCGGGCTCGTACCCGGGCAGGTCGCCGTCGTCGTCGCCGGTGATGACCACGTTCGTTCGCTGGCCGTCGGGAACGTCGATGACGAAGGTCTGCTCGGATTCGTAGCCCAGATCGGCGTGTTCCTTTTCACTCTTCTTGCCGGGGCGGACTTCGATCCGCACGGTCAGCGTGTGCGGGCCGGGCTTGGCCGGGCGCTCGGAGACCTTGATGAGCTCGTCGACCAGCGGCTTTTCGCCCGAGTCCCAGATGGAGTTGCCGTCGAGGCGGATCTCCGCGCGGCGCAGGATGAAGTCCGGCGCTCCCTTCCAGCGCAGCGTCGCCGCCAGCTTCGATTCGTAGATTCCCTCCTCGACCAGCTCGGCGCGGGCGCGCGAGCGGAACAGCTCGTCGCGCAGCCGATCGTATTCGGAGCGCAGCTTGGCCAGGTCGACGGCGGGCGGCGGCGCGGGCGGCGCCATCTGCTGCTCGACCGACTCGTTGCCTGCGCCCGAGGGCGCCGGGGAGGATTTCGACCCGGCCGTTCGCCCGGCGTCGGGCGTCGATTCGGCCGCGGGATCGTTCTTGGCCGCGCGGGCCGGCCCGGCCGCCAGCGCGAGCCCGGCCAGCGTCAGCGACAGAACCAGGCGCCCCGCGCGGTATCGGGGCTGGCAGGCGATGTTTCCTGGGATCTTCATTTTGATCACTCCCGTATCGGCAGGTAGAGGCTGAGACCGATGGTGGTGGTGAGATCGTTGACCAGCAGCGTCTGCGCCAGCAGCTGCTGCCGGTAGATGTGGTCGCGCACGTCGATGCGGATGGCCCAGGCGTGGCCCAGGAAGAACTTGAAGCCGAAGCCGCCGCTGCCGGCGAGATCCTCGGACACCACCGAATCGACCACGCCGGCGCCGCCCGCCAGGTAGAAATCGAAATGGGTGATCGATCCGCCGAGCCGCATCTTGGCGTGCGCGGGCAACCAGATCAGATCGGCGTCGAAGTAGAGCTCGCGGCGCGGTCGTCCTTGCAGGACCGCGAACGTCCGCTCGAGCTCTGGTCCCCCGTACGACGTCAGGCTGGTGATCGCCGCCGAGGCCTCGACGCCGAGGTCTTCGGTCATGTGATAGGTGTAGGCGAGGCCCAGCGTCCCCGGCGTGGGCGTCGAGCGGAGCCCGGGAACGCGGCCGAGGTAGGGAATGTCGCCCAGGTGGCCGGAATAGACCCCGTCGAAGAGGTCGGAAGAGTAATAGCCGCCCTGGATGGTCAGCTCGTGGCGGTTGGTCTGCTGAAACAGGCGGTCGCGGCTGGTCCGCTGCTTTCGCTTGGCGAACAGATCCGCCTTGATATCTTCGTCGATGCAGGCGTCGCCGCCCTTGCCGTCGGAGGTGCTGGTAGCCGCGGTGGCGTCCTCGTCCGACGTCGCGTCGTCGTCCGCCAGCGTGGGCCTAGCCGTTGCCAGCAGCAGCGCCAGCGACGAAAGGGCGATGGTCAGCCGAGCCATAGGCTGAACCCCGCCAGGACGTTGATGTTGTTGGTGATGCGCCCGCGGCTCAGCACCTCCTGCGGCAGCAGGAAGTCGCGGAGGTCCAGCCGGAACGAGAAGAAGCGGTTGAAGTAGAGCTTGAGCCCACCGCCGACCTCCCAGGTCAGGCCGAGGACGCTCGGGTCGAAGGTGCGGCCGGCCCCGGCGACCGCGAAGATGTCGCTGTGAAGGATCCGCGTCTCGCTGAACTTGAACTTCGCATGGATGGGCGACCAGAGCAGCGAGAGCATCCCCTGCCAGGCGATGCCGGGCTGGAAGTGGGTCTGCTGATCGAAAGAGGTAAACGCTTCCTCCAGGCGAAACCGCATCGGCGTCCGTGTGACCAGCGCTTCGAGCCCGAAATCCTCCGACGGGTAGAACGACAGCGCGCCGCCGTAGCTGTAGGTGGACGACAGAGCGTCGGCCGCGTAGAAGCCGCCGAGGCCGGAGAGCTCGAAGCGGTGACGCTTGAGGAAGTCGCGCCGCTGGACCCCCTTGCGGCGACCGCCCGTCGCATCGCCTTCCAGGCAGGCCAGGCCGTGTAGCGCCGATTCGGGCTCCTCGTCGGTTTCGCCGAGCTCGCTGTCGGCCTCGCCGGCCTCGCCGCCCGCGCTGCCGTCGGACTGGGACCGGCCGGCGCTCGAGCTGTCTTTTGAGCTGTCCTTGGACCCCTCTTTCGAATCCTCATCGGCGGGCGTAGCCTCGGAATCGTCGTCGCCGCCGCCCTTGTCCTCGAAAAGGTTGTCGGTCGGCTTCGAGCCCGCCAACGGGGGCGCGGCTAGCGCGGGGATCCCGTTGGTGAGCCCGTAGGCCAGAGCGAGGACGACCGTCGCACGTACCAACGCCCAAAAATCGTAGTCCTAGCGCAGTGCGCTTGGCAAGGTTCGTCATGCTTCTTTTTCATGAAAACCTCGTCGAGAAATGACATCTATTCCGGCAGGACGATGTTCCGCGCCGGCTTTATCCACGTTATTCGCACCGCAACGACCGAGAGGCGGGTGGCGCAACATGGGGGCGACGGTGTGGCGCAACGTGCGAGACGTGATCATTCACCCCACATCGGGTCGATTGGGACCGGGTGGGCGACCGGCTGGCTGGTCGCGGTGGCCGCGGGTTTGGCCGGTCTGGTCTGTTTCGCCTGTTCGGGATCCAAATCCCCCCCTCCGATCGAGGGGGGGGTCGCGCCACGACAGTGCTCGGGCAGCGCCCTGTGCGTGGGCGCCACCATCCACATGTGTCAGGGGGACATGATCGGGGACGAGATCGAAGACTGCGCGCCGAGCGGCCAGGTCTGCAGCCTCGCCCGCTGCACCTCGCCCGATTGTCAGATGGCGGAGGCCAACGCCAGCAGCGTCGTCGGTTGTCTCTTCTACACGCTCGAGGCGGAGACGGTCGGGGAGGATCAGGCCAATCCCACCAGCTTCCTGGTTTCCAATCCGGGTGGCGATGCCGCCACCGTCGAGATCCAGCGCCCCAGCGTCGGCGCGGACGGCACCACGCAATGGATGGGTGGAACCTCCACCCCGGTGCCGAGCGGCCAGTCGGGCCGGCTGGTCCTGCCCGGTGGGGCCGAGGTGACCGGGATCGGGACCCGGATCGGCGGAGCCGTCCGTATCTCCAGCGACCGGCCGGTCACCGTCGTCGAGATCGAGGGCGACGACGTCGCCCAGAACGCGACCAGCACGGGGGGCACGATGATCCTGCCACTCCAGTCGCTCGGGATCTCCTACCTGTCCGTCACCTATCCGGAGATGGCCACGCCGGCCATCGCAAACATCCCGGGCAGCCGCGGCGGGGCGGCCCGGGTGATGGTCATCGGCACGCAGCAGGGGACCACGATCCATTTCCTTCCGTTCGGGGCGGTCTCGGCCGCGCCCGGCGACGGCTTCGGCGGACTCGCCGCGGGCGAGGACTATCCGGTCGTGTTGAACGACGGCGACGTCTTTCAGATCTATAGCGGCGCCGACGGCGAGGATCTGACCGGGAGCCTGGTCACCGCGGGTCAGCCCATCGCGGTCTTCTCGGGCAACATCTCGACGACCTACGGGTCGCAGGTGACGGGAATCAATTCACCGGATATGGCGCATGAACAGATGCCGCCCATCGCCACCTGGAGCCAGACCTACGTCGCGGCATCGCTGACGCCGCAATCGAACATCGATTGCACGTCGTTCTTTGGCACCAGCGGGGCGTCGATCTGGCGGGTGCTGGCCGCAACCAACGGGACCAGCGTCACCTTCGAGGGGCCCGGGGTAGACACCTTGCAGCTGCTGCCGGCCGGGGGCGTGGCCGCGCCCCTCGAGCAGCCCCTCGCGCTCGACGCGGGCCAAGCGGCGTCGCTCATCGGCGTCGGTAGCTTCACGGTGGCCGGGACGTATCCGATTCTGGTGACGCAAGGGATGGATTGCGAGCCGAGCCTGTCGCTGGCGATCGCCGTCGACGCCGGCACGCTGGTCAAGAGTCTGCCGTTCGCGGTGCTTCCGAATTTCGATCAGCTTCTGGGGATCGTCCGGCCCCAGAGCACGGAGGTGGATCTGGACGGCAGCGCCATCCCCGACGGCGCGTTCCAGTCGGTCGGCGAGATGTTCGAGGTGGCCGAGGTTCCTCTCGGCGCCTGCCCGCCGAACCAGGGCGTCTGCCCGCACGTCTTGACCGGCGCGGCCGGGTTCGGGATGACCTTGCGCGGAATGGACGTCCAGTCGAGCTACGCACTGACGGCGCCCGGACTCCGCTGCGACCCGGGTAACGAAGTCTGTCTGAACTGATTGAGTTCGGGACCCTGGGAGGGTCCCGCGCCCCCCGCGATGGGGTCGGGCCGGCGGAGCCGTCCCTCCCCCGACGCGATATAGTTCGGGACCCTGGGAGGGTCCCGCGCCCCCCGCTTCCCCACGCGATCTAGGGCTTTCGAATAGCGTCGGCTAGGCGCCTTTGAGGGCTTCGAGGTCGGCGCGGAGGTTGTCGGGGGTGAAGTTGTCGCGCTTGCGCCGCACGTCGAAGTAGAGGAGCACCATCCCGAGGACCGGGACCGGGAGCAGCACCATGGTGATGAGATCGCCGAACAGCGAGCTGGCGAAGATCGCCGACTGCGGGACGAGGGCGCTGGCCACCACCTGCGCGATCCCGCGGAGGAGCCCGAAGACCAACACCACCAAGGTCACCCGCAGCCAGTCGGAGCGAACCAGCGCCACGCTGCGCTCGAGCGCGGCGCGTCCGCCGATTCCTTCGATCAGCACAACCGGCGAGACGAAGGCGAAGAGAAGGGCCAGGACCAGCCCGGGGATGAGGAAGAAGACGCACCCGATCGCTACTAAGAAGGCGGCGGGGATGACGGCCGACAGAAGCTTACCGAGACGGCGGAAGAGGAGCATCCAGACCTCGCGCCATTCGGCGTGGCCGCCGAGGACGCGATCGGCGACCGAGATGGTGAGCGCCCCGTTGGTCAGCGGCACGATGATCCCGTACAGGAAGAACGCCGTCACCAGTGTCCCCAGCAGGCCGAACAGGTAGACGCTGAGGCCACCCCCCAGCGCCGCGCTCGGATCGGCCGAAGCCGCCAGCGCCACGGTCGGGCCGAGGATCGCCGACAGCGCCAGCGATTTGATGATCGAGGCCGGGACCAGCAGCAGCGCGCAGGTGATGAGCAGCGGCTTGGCGTGCGCGCGATAGAGCTGGAAGGCCTCGCTGAGAAGGTCCGCGACCCCTTTTTCTGGCACCGGGGGAACCTGAGGATCGAGCGTTTCGGACATCGGTGGCCTCCTGTCTTCGGGAGCGGTGAGCATATATCGAAGGCGGCTGCGCGTGTTAAAAGCTCACCCCATGCGCCGGCGCTTCGCACCCGCCTGCCCGACGATGCTGCTGGCGCTCGCGGTCTGCGCGGTGCCGCGGCCGGCGGGGGCCGAGACCGGGGTGGCGGACGAGATCTTCGCGGGCGACCCCGCAGCGGTCGAGCTGCCCGCGCGGCCGCGCTTGTCGCTGGCGGCCGGGATGGGCGCGACCTTCGACGCGACCGGGTTTTCCAGCGGCACCCACGCGATCCCGGCGTTCTTGGCGGTGGGTGGCTTCGGAGATCGCCTGCTGGGCCTCGATCTGGGATCGTTCGCGTCGTCGGCCTCCGGTCGATTTCACGGCGACGGAGACAGCCCGGTCGACCGGCTGGCCCTGGACGCTTTCGGCGTGGTCCGTCCCGCCGCCCCCCTCCGGCCGGGCGACGACCGCTATCGGATGCGCGTCCTACGTACGCTGGCCGGCGAGCTCGGGCTGGGGCTCGAGCGCGACGGCCGGGCATCCGGCTCGGGCAGCCGGTTTGCGCTCCACACGGGGGCGCGGGTCGAACTGCCGCTGACGCGGGCCGGGGAGGCGAGCGAGCTGCGGTTGAGATTGGCCGTGCGGCGGGCGATCGGGCTCTACACGCCCCGGATCTACGGCGCCACCGCCAGCGACGTCACCTCGGTCGGCGATACCACCGAGGTCTACGCCGCGCTGGCGGTGGTATTTTAGGCTCGCTGCCGGGGCTGGTAGTTTAGGCGCACGCTGGTGGATCCGGCCCTCAAGCGCGGGGCGCGGGGCGTCGATGCGATCGCCGATGGCAGGTCGACGTGAAAACGCGGTACGGGGCTCGGTCGCCTGCGCGGCGATCGTCTGCGCGGCGGCGGCGGGCGCGACCGGTTGCTCGACCACCATCGAGGTGCACCCCGCGGCCGAATCGCTGGCGCCCCGCATCGCGACCGTGGTCGGCCTCCCCCTGTCGATCGGCTGGGGCGGCGCCACGGAGCTTCAGCGGATCCAGCGCCGCAGCAGCGACAGCCTCATCGCGGCCACCGGCGGCCGGGCCGTGATCGCCGAGGAGCTCATCACGGGCGAGGACGACGCGCAGGTCGCCCTGGCGCTGCGCGCGCTCGGTGAGGATCCGGCGCTGGCCCTCACCTTCGCGATCGGCGTGACCTTCGGGGGCCGGCAGGTGAGCGGCGTCTCGGCCATCCCCGGTTTCATCGTCGGGAAAAACCTGGTCGTCGATTACCACGCGCGCATCGAGGTCCGTCACGTCGGCGCGAGCGAGGTCATCGGGACTGTCGAGACCGTCGCGACCGGCGCCCCGAACGAGCCCGAGGTGGCCCCAAACGGCGACAAGCACGCCGCGATGGAGGCCATCGACAGCGCGATCGCCAAGGCAGTCGCCACGTTTGCCCCGCGGCTCGTCTCGCCGACCCGGACGGCGCTGATCGTGGAGGTCCCGGTGGCCGCCTCGAAGAACGCGGCGCGGAGATTGGCGGCGCTCACCCAGCTCTACCCCGAGCTCTCACTCGACCAGATGCAGGCGCTCGCGCAGAGCCGCGAACGCTTCCTGGTGGTGGCGCCCGGCGAGCTGGCCGCGCTGGGGCTGACGCGTGGCGATCTGGTCGGCGTCCCGGGCGGGCCGACGGCCGCCAGCCGGGCGGCGCTGGCCCGGACCGTCGCCCGTGGGCGGAAGCCGGCGCTGGCGATCGAACGCGCTGGGCAGCGATATATCCTGGCATCGCGGTAGACTGCGCGCGTGATGCGCGTCGCCGCGCGCCGGCCGTCACCCGCGGCGCTCTTCCTGTTGCTCTCGCTGCTGCTCGTGGTGGCCGGGCTGTCGCTCCACCCGATGGCGGAATCGGATCTGTTTTTCCGCATCCAGGCCGGCCGGGAGATCCTGACTCGCCACGGGCTGCCCGGCCGGAACCTGTTTTCGTTCACCTATCCCGACTACCCCGATCTCGACACCTCCTGGCTGTTCGAGGTGGGCGCGGCCGTCCTCTACGGTCGGGGCGGCTTTCCGGGGATCGTGGTGAGCAAGACCCTGGTGCTGGTGGGGGTCTTCGCGGGGGCCTTCTGGCTTTGCCGCCGTCGCGGGGCGGGCGCGGCGGCCAGTGCGCTGGCGCTGGCGGCGGCCGCCTTCGTGGGGCGCGACCGGCTCGTCGAGCGGCCGCACATCTTCTCGCTCGCCGGCGAGGTGGCGACGCTGGCGGCGATCGATCTGGTCGTCGAAGGCGGTGTGGCGGCCGCCGCCCGCGTCGGCGTCGCTTTTCTAGCCACCGTCGTGGTGTGGGCCAACCTCCATGCGGGGGTGTTCGTCGCGCCGATCCTGATCGGGGCGGCCGCGGTGGGCGCGGCGCTCGATCGGGGCGGCGGCGCCCGACGGCTGGCGCTGCTCGCGGGCGCCTCGGCGCTCGGCACGCTGGCCACCCCGGTCGGTCTCGGCCTTTATCGCTACCTGCGGCTTCACCTCGAGCTTCCCGCGCTGCACCCCGTCGACGAGTTTCGGGCCCCGACCTGGATCTCAGACGCGCCGCTCTTCCTCTACCTGGTCGGGCTGCTGGCGGTGGTGGCGATCGGGCTTCCGAGGGGCGGCGCGGCCCGCCGCCGGACGCTCCTTCGCGCGCTCGCCCCCGTGCTCCCGCTGGCGGCGCTCACCGTTCACGCGGTCCGTTTCGGCGCCGACCTGGCGCTCGTGAGCGCCCCGCTGCTGGCCGTCGCCCTGACCGGCCTCGCAGCTCGGCTGGCGGCGCGCTGGCCCGGCCTGCGGACGTCGCCTCTGCCGGCGATCGTGGTCGCCGCCCTGCTGGGCGGGTTCGCCGTCGCGCCCCGTCTGGCCGCGGCGTCCGCCTTTCGCGAAGGGATCGCGCTCGACGCGCGCGAGCTGCCGCTGCAGGCGATCGTCTTCGCCAACGAGAACCAGCTCCGCGATCGGATGTACAACGACTTCGAGACCGGGTCGTATCTCCTGTTCGAACCCATCGGCGGATACCCGCGCCATCGGGTCTTCGTCGATCCTCGGCTGCCGGCCTATCCACCCGAGATGCACCGCCTGCTCGGCCGCGCGGACGTCGGGCGCGACGAATGGAGCGCGGCGATGGACCGCTACGGCGTCGAGACAGCCCTGCTCGCCTACGCGGGCCTCAACCGGCGGGTGTCGTGGTGGGATCCGACCCGCTGGGCGTTGGTTTTCCGGGGCGGCGACGCGCGCGTGTTCGTGCGCCGGCTCCCCCGCTACGCGCCGCTCATCGCGGCGCGGGAGATCCCGGCCACCTTCGGTTTCTCCGTCGAGGACGGGACGACCACGCTCCCCATCGACGAGCGTCCGTCGGCGTCTCCGGTATCGGATTGCGAGTGGAGCCGCCGGCTCGGCGATCTCCTGTTCGAGCTCGACGGCACCCTGTCGTCCCGCGCGCGCCAGGCCTACGCGCAGGCCCTGGCGGCGCCGCCCGGTTGCCTGGCGCCGGCGGACGAGGCGCGGATCTGCGCCTGGCTGGGCGCGCTCGATCTCGAAGCGGGACGGGCGGCCTCGGCGCTGGACCTTCTGGTCCGGGCCCTGGCCCGAGGCGATCGGGACCTGACGACCTTCACCAACCGGGCCGCCGCGCTCGAAGCGCTCGGTCGGCGGATCGAGGCGGCAGACGCCTGGGGCGCCGTCGCCGCACGCGCCGGCGATTCGGCGCTGGCCACCCGCGCGCGCGAGCGCCGGGCCCACCTCGCTGGCCCGTGACGACCGGCCGCGCTCGATAGCCGTTGCTGCGCTTGCCGTCAGTTGCTGCGGTTGCCGCTCAACGTCGCGGTGACCAGCGCGCGACCCAGGTTGGTGCGCAGATCGACCGACCAGGTGCCGACCTGTCCCGGGTTGATTCCGCTCGAGCCGAGGACGCTGGCGCGCCCGTCCCCGTGGGTCTCGACCAGCGGCGTCGAGCCCGAGAGGTAGAGGTCGAGGCCCACCCCGTCGGCCCCCTCGAACGTGCTGTCGAGCTCGGCGGCCAGGGTCTCGAGGCCGGAGGTGCAGGCGCCCACCAGGCAACCGGCGGGTTGCGCCACGGCGGGGCAGAGGCTGTCGTCGAGCGCGGCGCATCCCGTCGCCGTCCCATCGGGGGTTTGCGCCAGCGCGAAGAGGGCGGGAATCAGGTCCGCCGCGCTGCCGGGTAGGCCCCGGGAAGCGAGCGCCAGCGGGCCAAACGCGGTTCGCGCCACGGTTCCGAGGCGCAGGGTGAACCCGTGGTTGCCGATGACCAGCAGGGCGTCGGTGGCGGTCGCGGTCGCGGTGGCGGTCAAGATCGGCAACCCCAGCGGCGCGAGCGGAACTACCCCCGGTCCGCTGGGCGGACCGAAGACGGCGCTCGCGAGGGTGTGGGTGACGACGTAGCCGCCGGGGATGCTGCTGGGCGCGATGGTGAGCACCGACTGCAGCGTCACCGCGTCGAGCAGCCCGGCGGCGTCGGCGGCGATGGCCGGCAGCGCCAGCAGCGCCGCCGGCGTTGGGCTGCCGAATAGGCCGAGCGCGATCGCGTCCAGGCTCTCGGCGCCCCCGCCGTCGCGCGCGCTCCGACAGCCGGTTGGTGCGCCCGTGCCGTCGACGAGCATCACGCCGCGCCGGGCGCCCAGCGCATCGGCCAGGGCCACTTGCCCGGCGGACGACAGCGCGTCGATGGTGTCGTCGAGCCAGAGCTGAGCCGGATCGAGTGGACAGTCGCTCAGATCGGCCCAGGCCGCGGCCAGCGGGGCCGCGGCCGCCAGCGGCGGCTGGAAGGTCAGGGTCGAGGTCACGGCAAAGGTCCCCACCGGATCGGGCGTCGCGTCGGTGAGCGGCAAGGCGACCTCCACGGTGCTGTCCGCCAGCAGGCTCGATCCGGGGATGTCGACGCACCCCTCGGCCACCACCGTCTGCTCCGTGCCGTGCACGTCGAGCGCCCGACCGATCGCCGCGCTCACCTGGCCGGTGTCCACCAGGTCGTAGAGCGCCGTATCGCCCACGGCCAGCGCGATGATCTCGCGGGCGGGGGCTGGAAGGCGCGCCAGATCGAGGTCGCGGCAGGAGAGCTCGTCGAAGAACAGCACCTGCAGGCCGGTCGTCAGGGCGGCCGCGGTGCTCGACGGCGCGAAGAAGGGCGCCACCAGCACGCTGGCGTGCATCCCCGTCTCCACGATCACCGCCACGGTGGTGGTCGCGTCGCCGATGGTGGCCTGAATCTGGAAGGTGGTGGCGAGGCCGGCGCGCACCCCCACGGTGGCCGTTCCGGACGTGTCCGTCACGGCGCTGGCTGCGGCAAGCGTCGCGCCTTGAGCCCCGGCGCCCGCCCCCTCGACGATGGCGAAGGCGACGGTCTGGCCGGGGGCCGCCTGACCTCGCTCGGTGAGGACGACGCTGGCCGTCCCCCCCTCGCCCGGGCTGAGCGCGATGGTATTCATCGGCGACGCGAGCGCGAAGTCGCCCGGTTGTACGACCGACTCCGGGCTGCGGCCGGCGCAGGCCCCCACCAGCAACGCCAGCAACGGAAACGCGCCCGCCGGCCAGGGTGTGGACAAACTGTGGAGTCTTTTGAGCTGGATCGCCCGGGTCCGGGGAGCCAAGCTCGCTCCGCGCGCATGCCTGAGTTCACGCACCTGCATCTGCACACGCAGTATAGCCTTCTCGACGGCGCGATTCGCCTCGACCACCTCTTCCCCAAGGTGCTCGAGCGCGGGATGAAATCGGTGGCCATCACCGATCACGGCAACTTGTTCGGAGCGCTCGATTTCTATCAGAAGGCCAAGGCCCACGGGGTCAAGCCGATCTTCGGCTGCGAGACCTACGTCGCGCCCGATCGTCTCGACAAGACCGAGCGGCGATCCAACCACCTGATCCTGCTGGCCAAGAACGAGGTCGGCTGGAAGAACCTCTCCTACCTCAATTCGATGGGCTACCTGGAAGGGTTCTATTACAACCCGCGCATCGACAAGCCGCTCTTGCGGGCGCACTCGGAAGGCCTGATCGGGCTTTCGGCCTGCCTGGGCGGGGAGGTGGCGCAGACGCTGCGGCGGCGCGGCGCCGAGGCCGCCGAGGTCGTGGCGCGCGAATTCGAGGACATCTTCGGCAAGGGCAACTTCTTCCTCGAGATGCAGCCCAACGGCCTGGCCGAGCAGGAAGAGGTCAACGGTCATCTCATCGCGATGTCGAAGAAGACCGAGATTCCGCTGATCGCCACCAACGACTGCCACTACCTCAATCAAACGGACGCGCGCGCGCACGAGATCCTGATGTGCGTGCAGCAGAAGAAGACCATCCACGACGAAAAGCGTCTGCACCACCGCAACGACGCCTTCTTCGTGAAGACGCCCGCCGAGATGGAGGCCTACTTCAAGCACACCCCCGAGGCGCTGGAGAACGCGGCGCGCATCGGCGCGCTCTGCAACGTCGAGTTCAAGCTGGGGGAGACGTTTCTTCCCCGTTTCCAGGTCCCCGACGGAATGACCGCCGAGTCGTACCTGCAGGAGATCGCGGAGCGGGGCCTGACAAAACGGATCGAGGAGGCGCACCGCCGCGGCGACAAGGTCGACGGCGACGTCTACGCGGCGCGCCTGGCGCTCGAGCTGGGCGTCATCACCAAGATGGAGTTCGCCGGGTACTTCCTGATCGTCTGGGACTTCATCCGCCACGCCAAGGAGCAGCGGATCCCCGTCGGTCCGGGCCGCGGCTCGGGCGCGGGCTCGCTGGTCGCCTACTCGACGCGCATCACCGACATCGATCCGATCTCCAACAAGCTGCTGTTCGAGCGCTTCCTGAATCCGGAGCGGGTCAGCATGCCGGACTTCGACATCGACTTCTGCATGAACCGGCGCGACGAGGTGATCCAGTACGTCACCGACAAGTACGGCAAGGACAACGTCGGGCAGATCGTCACCATGCACCAGATCAAGGCGCGCTCGGGCGTGCGCGACATCGCGCGCGCCATGGCGCTGCCCTACGCGGACGCCGATCGGATCGCCAAGCTCGTCCCGGAGCCGATCCAGGGCAAGAGCCCGCCGATTGCCGAGGCGATCGAAAAGGAACCGCGGCTGCAGGCGGTCTACGCCGAGAGCGCGGTCTATCGGGAGCTGCTCGACGTCGCCAAGGGCCTCGAAGGGTTGAACCGGCACGCCGGCAAGCACGCCGCGGGCGTCGTGATCGGCGATCGGCCGCTGTGGGAGTACGTCCCCTGCTTCCGACCCGCCGGCGACGAGACCGGCATCGTCACCCAGTACGACAAGGACATGGTCGAGAAGGCCGGCCTCGTGAAGTTCGACTTCCTGGGCCTCAAGACCCTGACCGTGATCCAGACCTGCCTCGACCACGTGGCCCGCGATCGCGCCACCCGCGGCGAGGAGCCGCTCGACCTGGCGCTCATCCCGCTCGACGACGTCGAGGTCTACAAGATGATCTCGCAGGCCGACGTCACCGGCGTCTTTCAGCTGGAGTCCTCCGGTTTCCGCGAGCTGCTCAAGAAGCTGCGCCCGGACTGCTTCGAGGACATCGTCGCGGCCGGCGCGCTCTACCGGCCGGGTCCGCTCGAAGGCGGCATGGTCGACGACTTCATCGACCGCAAGCACGGCCGCAAGCGGGTCGAGTTCGACCATCCGCTGCTCGAGCCGATCCTGAAGGACACCTACGGCGTCATCGTCTATCAGGAGCAGGTCATGCAGATCTCGTCCGCGCTGGCGGGCTACAGCCTCGGCAAGGCCGACCTGCTGCGACGGGCGATGGGGAAGAAGAAGGCCTCCGAGATGGCCAAGGAGAAGGCCGGCTTCCTCGACGGCGCGAAGGACAAGGAGGTCGACACCAAGATCGCCGAGCGGGTCTTCGACCTGATGGAGAAGTTCGCCGGCTACGGCTTCAACCGCAGCCACTCGGCCGCCTATGGCCTGCTCACCTACCAGACCGCCTACCTAAAACGCCACTTCCCTGTCGAGTTCTTCGCGGCGTTGCTCACCTGCGACAAGGACGACACCGACGCGATCGTGAAGTTCATCGCCGAGGCCAAGGCCAGCGGCATCGCCGTGCTCCGCCCCGACACGGACGAATCGGGGACCGACTTCAGCGTCGTTCCAACCGGCGAGAACGGCACGGCGAAGAAGGTGATTCGCTTCGGTCTGGGCGCGGTCAAGGGGGTGGGGGAGGGCGCCGTCGAGATCATCAAGGCCGCGCGCGAGCAGGGCGGGCCGTTCCTGTCGCTGTTCGATTTTTGCAAGCGGGTCGACGGGCGGAAGGTCAACCGCAAGGTCATCGAGGCGCTCGTCAAGGCGGGTGCCTTCGACGGGATCGCCCAGCAGAACGGCGTCACCCGGGCCCGGATGTTCGGCGCCATCGACGTGGCGAGCGAGCGCGCGGCCGAGGCGCAACGCGATCGGGAGAGCGGCCAGACCAACCTGCTGGCCCTCTTCAGCGCCCCCTCCGGGGAAAACGGCAAGGGCAAGGGTCACGCCGCGCCCGACGAGCACACCTACCCGGCGTTCGACGAGTGGATGCCGCGGGAGATGCTCGCCTACGAGAAGGAAGCGCTCGGCTTCTACATCAGCGGACATCCGCTCGATCGTTACCTGGGCGAGATCCGCCGCTACACCAACGCGACCGCCGCGAACTGCACCGACAAGGGGGAGCGCGCCGAGGTGATCCTGGGCGGCGTGGTGACCGCCTTTCAGGAGCGCTCGATGAAGAGCGGTTCGGGCAAGTACGCCTTTTTTACCCTCGAGGATCATTCCGGTCAGATCGAGTTCATGGTCAGCTCGAGGAAACTGGACGAGTACCGCGAGCTGCTGTCGAAGGACGAGCCGCTGCTGGTGACCGGCACCGTCGACACGCCGTTCGGCGAAGGCGAGACCGCCCGCGAGCGCTTGCGCTTTCTGGATGCCAAGCCGCTGTCGCGGGTGCGCGCGGAGAAGAGCTCGCTGCTCGACATCAAGCTCAACGCCGACCTGGTGAGCGAGGCGCAGATCCGGGCGCTCGAGAAGGTGCTGCGCAGCCACGCCGGCGCCTGCAAGGCGGTCCTGCGCATGGAGATCCCGATGCGCAGCGAGACCGTCTTGACCCTGGGCGACGACTACAAGATCGCGGCCAGCGATGAGCTGCTGGCCCGCATCGAGCAGATCTTCGGCTCGCGGGTCGCGGTCCTGCGCTAGGCGCCGCCGTCCGCGCTCACGGAGACCGGCGTCTCGCAGGTGAACGAGACGGCGTCGCAGCCGAGCCCGCTCGTGGGATCGCAGTCGCTGGAGGTGTTGCAGGGCTGGTGGAGCTCCTGGTAGGGGAAACAGACGCCCAGCGAGGCGCTGCCGGCAATCGAGCTCAGGTTCTGGCCCGTCCCCTGAGAGAGACAGTAAAGGCCGCTCAGGCACTCTTGCGTCATGTCGCAGCGCTCGCCCACCGGAATGAATCCGGTGAACAGCCCCCCGCACCCCGATAGCGCGTCTTGCACGTCGGGGACCGCCGTCTGGGTGCCGGCGCAGGGGCGACCCTGATAGGAGGCGAGGCAGGCCGTCGCCGACGATGGGTTGAGGCCGAGGAGCCCCTCGGCCACCGCCGTCGAGACCAGGGCCAGCTGCTGCGTGATCGCGACCGCCGCCCGCGCTTCACAGGAGGAGCCTGCGTCCGCGCCGCTGGAGGCAGCCGGCGTCGTTCCGCCGTCGGCGCTGCACGATCCCCCCGTGGTCGAGCCGGCGTCGGCGCCGACGACCCCGCCGCCATCGGGGCCGGACGCCGCGGCGTCCTGAGGATGGGGGCTGCCACAGCAGGCCTGGCGGGCACAAAAAGCCTGCGCCAATCCAGTCGTAAAGCCGTCGAGGGTCGCGATCGTCGCGACCGGTGTGCCGGTTCCCGAATCGCAGCCCGCGAGCAGGAACAGCGCCAGACAGAGTGACCTATGCCGCATCGTCTGTTTTCAATATCATGCTTGACGCACCGAGCGCGCGTGACGGCCATTCCGCTGCGCGCCGCGTCGAATTCTCTACCTGAGCGCATCTAGGGGCTGGTCGGGGCCCAACACCCACACTATGATCCGCGCATCTTGTCTCGCGAAGCCGCCCGCCCGCGGCAAAAAGCCGCACCTTCACCGACGGTCCGTCTCCTCCTGCAGGACGTGGCCGAGGGGATTCGTGTCCTTCAAACGCGCGATGGGGTCGACCTGACCGACGAGCAGATCCTCGAGCGCGCGCGCAACATCGTGACGGGACTCCTCGGAAACTATCGCATCCGATCGATCGATCCGGGCGACCGGCGCGAGCAGCGTCCGGTTCAGCAGATGAACTTCCTCGACGAGATCGAGGCGCGGGCCGAAGCGCGCAACAACGGCCGACCCGGCCGCGCCTGAGCGCGCTCGGGCCTGGGCCCCGATTTTGGCTCAAGCGTGGCCGCGGTCCGGCCGACTGTTTGGGTGGGGAAGACTGCCATGCCCGAGCCTTCGGGCTGCAGTCCGTGCAAAACATACGTGCAGACTCGGTTAGGTCGCTTGGGAAGCTCGATTCAGCTGGTGCGTTCGTTCCGCGCGGGCTGGATCGGCGTGGCGAGCGCGGCGGTGGTCGCGCTCGGATCCGGGGGCGGAATGGCGCGCGCGGCCACCTGCACCTGGTCCAACGTCGCGGCGGGAAACTACAGCACGGGCATCTGGTCCTGCGGGCATGCGCCGACCTCGTCTGACGACGTCTTCTTCGACAAGACCAACGGGACCAACGTGGGCTGCACGTTCGACGTGGCCGTCAACGTCAACTCCATCACCTTCCAGAACGCCTATTCGGCCACGGTCACCGGGGGCGCGCCGTCGATCGTGGTGGTGGGCGGCTGGACGATGTCGACGGGAACGTTCACCGGCGGCGGCGGCACGGTGCAGATGGGCGGCACGATCTCGCTCACCGGGGGAACGTTCACCGCCCCCACGGGCACGGTGCAGATCGGGGGCGGGCTGTCGCTGAGCGGGGGAACCTTCACGGCCTCCAGCGGCACGGTGCAGATCGGGGGCGCCTTCACCCGCACCTCCGGGACGTTCACCGCCAGCACCGGGACGGTGATCCTGAACGCGACCGGCCCAGTCACCCACAGCTTCGGGAGCCGAACCTTCAACAAGTTGATCGTCAACGACGGCCTGGTCGGCTACTGGAACCTCGACGAGAACGGCGGCACCGCGCTGGCCGACCGGTCGGGCTACAACAACAACCTCACGCTCAGCGCCGCGTCCTTCACGACCAGCGTGCCGTCGGTCAATTTCGCCGACACCTCCGGGGTGGCCTTCACCGGCGCTGTGTCGGCGCAGCTCGCGGCCACGCCCCCGACCAGATTTCCGGCCGCCACGGCGGCGGAGAGTATCAGCGTCTGGGTGAAGCTGGGCGCCACCACCGGGACGCAGGACATGGTGGCTCTCGGCGACGGAACCAACGGCGTGAAGCTGGGTCTAAACGGGGGGATTCTCTCCGCCTGGACCTGGGGTGGGACCTCGCTGGTCACCGGAACGACGCCGGTCGATGGAAACTGGCATCAGGTCGTCCTCACCTACGACGGGTCGACCAACAAGCTCTACCTCGACGGCGTGCTGGCCAACTCCACCGGCACGGCCCGCGTGGCGGCGACGACCACCAAGGCGTACCTCGGCACGTATGATGGTGTCCACGAGCTGATGGCCAGCGGTGGGGCGCTCGACGACGTCCGGATCTACAACCGCGCGCTGACCCTCACCGAAGTGAGCGGCCTCGCGCTCGGCGGAATGCCGGCGACCGGCGCGGTGACGCATACCTTCAACGACAATTTCGCCGCGTCCGGCGACGTCGTGATCGCCTCGGGCGTCGTGACCAGCCCGCACGCCGTCACGGTCGGTGGAAGCTGGTTGAACTACGGCGGGATCTCCACGGAGACCGGGACCCTGACGCTCAATGGCGGATCGGGCGTCCTCCTTTCCGGCGGCCAGGTCATGGCGGGCAACCTGACGATCAGCAGCGGTTCGTACACCCTGGCCGACCGCCTGTGGGCCGGGAACCGGACCTTGACCGTGAACGGCACGCTCAACGGGGGATCCTACGTCGTGCACGCCGGGACGCTGGTGGGCAGCGGGACGTTCGCGGCTGGAACGGGGACCGTCGTGCTGGACAACACGCAGACGCTGGGGACCTCCCTCGCCTCGGCCTTCTACAACCTGAGGATCGAAGATCCGACGGAGACCAACCTGGTCGCCTACTGGAAGCTGGACGAGGTGAACGGCACCAGCTTCGCGGATCTCTCCGGCACCACCGGAAACACCGGCACCCTGGTGGGCGGCGCGAGCTGGACCACCGCCGCGCCGAGCATCGGTTTCGACGATGCCGCCGGGTTGAGCTTCGACGGCTCGACGGGCTATGCGTCGATGGGCACCAACAAGGTTCCGGCGGCGAACAAGTCCCAGACGATCAGCTTCTGGGCCAAGTTTCCGTCGACGAGCGGTGTCCACGACATGGTGACGCTGATGGATGCGGCCGATGCGAGCGGACTCGAGATCGGGATCAACGGCGGGAATCTGAACGTCTGGGAATACGGAGGTCCCATCCTCATCAGCATGGTGGCGCCCAGCATCAACACCTGGCACCACATCGCATACGTCTACAACACGGCTGGAGCCGGCACGGACCAGCTCTACGTCGATGGGGTGGTCAACACGGGCGGCGGTAACACGACGACGCACCAGACCGGTACCCCGACCGTTGCGTATCTCGGGACGTGGAACGCCGGATCCGAGCTCTACAACGGTCAACTGGACGACGTCAGAGTCTACAGTACTGCCCTGTCGTCGACCCAGGTCGCTCAGCTCGCGGCCGGGCGCTACGCGGGAACCGGCGGTTACGGGACAGTTACGCTCGGAGTCGGCGTCACGGCCGGGGGACTTCTGGCGCTCGATGCCGGCAATCTCGACGCCAACGGCAATACGATGAACGCCTCGCTCGCCAGCTCGGTCACGACCGGGACCTATACCGTCGGCAGCGCAGCGCAGACCTTCTCGGGAGGGCTGACCGTGCAGCCGAGCGGGACCCTGACCCTCCTATCCGGCACGGGCAGCGTTTCGCTGGGCAACGGCAAGGGGCTGACGATCGACGGGACGCTCAACGCGTCGGCCGCCGGCGCGACCATCAAGAGCAGCTCCGGGTCGTACACCTTCAAGGTCGGGTCGGTCGCGACCGCCACGCCGACATTGAACATCACCGGCCTGGCCGTGCAGAACACCGATACCAACGGAATGTGGATCGACGCCGACACCGGCGCGACGACCACCTTCACGCGTTTCGACAACATCGCCTTCAGCAGCGGCACCGGCGCGCAGCTCCTGCAGATCTACGCGGCGACCCTCTATCTGGGATCGGGCGGCTGCACCTTCGACGGCAGCACCACGGTCGCCGTCAAGCTCACCGGCAACGGAACCGGCGTCGACGGCACGGAGACGCGGGCGGTCTTCGGCGGAGCGACCTGTGCGACCAATACCGCCGGCATCTGCGCCACCAGCGAGAAGTCGGACGACGACGCCAACAACGACGGCATCGGGGACAACCTGGCGAGCAACGGCGCGGTGGTGCAGTTCGCGCGGTCGGCCAGCTACGCGGGCGGCACGTTCCAAGGTTTCCCGACGGCGGCCTTCGATTGGAACACCTTCACGTACTACGCG
This sequence comes from uncultured Myxococcales bacterium, assembly GCA_937889515.1. GTDB lineage: Bacteria > Myxococcota_A > Polyangia > Fen-1088 > Fen-1088 > JADGRB01. The sequence goes on from CALAOV010000320.1 coordinate 29,606, forward strand.
ACCTACGCGGTCTTCCGGAACGAGGCGGGCAGCGCCGACATCGTCTACGTCCGCGACGAGTCGGGGAACGCGCTCTATTCCTGGACCACCGGCACGAACGAAAACATCATCGGCACGCCGCAGTGGACCACCGTGGCCGGCACACACTACGTCTATGTGGCGACCAACAACACCGCCAACACGGGCAAGGTCTATCGCCTGGTGGATAACGGCACGTCGCTGGCTCTCGACGCCGTCTGGTCGGCTCTGGCGGGCGGTAACCCCTACGCCTGCACCTGCACCATCAAGTCGCAGCTCTCGCTGGACGCCAACAACGTCTACTGGGCCGGCACGACCGGCAGCGGCGGAACGCTGACCCAGCTGCTCATGGAGATCGGTCAGACCTCGCAGTCGGTGTTGACCGGATGGCCGCTCACCACCCCCGCCAGCGTCACCACCTCGTCGCCCCAGCTGGCGACGAGCGGGGGAACCACCAAGGTCTATCTGGGCATCTCGGGCGATCTCCTCCAGCTCGACGTGACCGGGACGACGTTCGTCACCAACAGCAATCCCGGGACGATCAACGGACGCGTCAGCATCGGCACCAGCAGCGCCAGCGGCATCACCCGCGTCTTTGCCGGGGACACCAGCAAGGTGATGTGGGCCATCAGTCCCACGAATTTTACGGGTGCCAACTACCTCTGGAAGTACACCGCGGCGAGCAGCATCGGCGGGTCGAACTACTACGACTACCTCACCGACACGGTCCAGTTCGGTACGGCCGGGGGAACGGTCATCGTGCTGACCGGCGCGGGCAACGGCGGAAGCCCCGGCACGGGCGTGGTCCTGAACGCCAGCTACCCGTTCACGCTCAACGCGTCCGATCCGATCACCTCGGCGCCGCTGTACACCGGCGGCGTGATGGTGGTGGGGACCACCCTCGGCAAGCTGTATTTCCTCGACCGCAACACCGGCACCAGCCCGGGCGTCTCGATCATCGCCGAATACTACTTTGGCCCCACCGAATCGGTCTCGGCCATCGGGTTCGATTCCAACGTCAACCGCTACATGGTCTCGACCTCGGCGGCGACCAAGGACGGTCGCCTCTACTACTTCGACCTCGTGAGTGATCCGACCCCGACCTTCAAGTAGACCCATGACCAACGATCACCGACCGCTCCGCTTCGTCCAGCCCCACCGGGTTCTTCGGGTCGTCGGGCTGGCCTGCCTGGCGACCGTCTTGCTGGCCGCGGGGCCGGCGCGGGCCGACGACTGGGCGACGCCGGGGCTCGATGCCGCGCACGGCCGGCTTTCCGCGGAGCGCTCCGGCGCTTCATTTTCCGATGGCCGCTGGGCGTACACCGCGGGCAGCGGCGGACGCATCCTGGCCAGCCCCGTCGTGTCGGATGGCTTCGCGCTCTCCGTCGATCTGGGCGGCACGGTGAGCGCGTTGCGGGCCGAGACGGGCCAGCAGGTCTGGCAGGTGGCGCTCGGCTCGGCCGTCCAGGGGACGCCGGCGATCGCCCGCGGGCGGGTCTTCGTTCCGACCATGGGCAACAAGATCGTGGCACTGGGTCTGGCCGATGGCGCGTCGCTCTGGACCGTCGACCTGGGCGGCATGAACGTGTCGTCGCCGACCCCCGTCAACGGCGACATCATCGTGGGGGCCGGTCTGCCACAGCAGTTCGTGGTGCGGCTCGACGGCGCGACCGGCGCCGTGGTCTGGCAGAGCCCGCCGATCATGGAGCAGTTCAGCAACACCTCACCGGCCGTCTCCGGCGGCCTGGTCGTGGTGGGAACCAATGGGGGCCACTACTACGCGTTCGATGCCGCCACCGGCGCGGCGCGCTGGGACTATCGGGCGGACGGCATCGTCAACCTCGCGGCGCCGCTCGTAGCCGGTGGGCGGGCCTACATGGCGGGCGGCAAGGACAGCGATCACGTTCACGCCGTCGACGCCGCCAGCGGCGCGCCGATCGCCGGCTGGCCGGTGAGCCTGCCCACCCCCGATCCCGATCTGGCGGGGACGCCGATCTACCGACGCCGAGCCGTCTCGTCGTTCGCTTCCGTGGGCGGTGTGCTGATCTTGCAGACGCGCCTCGACGACGCGCTAGACACCGACGGCGACGGTCTGGCCGACCACTATTTGTCGCGCGAGATCGTGGTGGCGCTCGATCCCGCCTCGGGCACGTTGGTCTGGCAGCACCCGCTGGCTCGGACGGTCTTCACCGATCCCAACAGCGTCCCCAACTTCGTGGTCTGTCCCACGCCCGCCGCCTTCGGGACGGACGCCGGGACCTCGCTCCTGGCGGCGTCGTCGTCTCTGGTGTCGACGGTCGCCATCCTGGATGTCGCCAGCGGCGTCGATCTCGGCGATCGGCCGGTGGCGGGTCGGGCGCTGGCGTCGCCCGTGGTGACGAACGGCCGCCTCATCACCGTGTCGGAGAGCGGCGTCGTCGAGGCCCAGCTCTCCAGCGTGAACCATCCGCCGTCCGCGCCGATCCTGGCCGCGAACCCCCGCCCCTTCGACAGCGCCGACGTGACCCTGCACTGGTTGCCCGCGGTCGATCCCGACGCCGAGCTGCCCAGCTACGAGCTGCGTATCGATTCCGACGGTGAGGTTCTGCAGGGCTTTGCGCAGCAGCTCTTCCCCGCGCAGGGCGCGACGTCGATGGCGGTGGTCGCCCAGCTGACGCCGGGCGTGACCTACACCTTCGCCGTTCGGGCGCGCGATCCGCACGGCGCGCTATCGCCCTGGTCGGCCCCGGAGACGTTCACCGTGGCGTCGAACGCCGGCGTGACGGTCGACGGGACTCCGGCCGCGAGCCTGCGGGCCGCGGTCGCCAGCGCGCTGCCGGGGTCGATCGTCATGTTGGGCGCGGGGACCTACCCGCTGTCCGAGCCGCTTCACGTGGGGGCGGGGGTGAGCATCGCCGGGGCGGGGGCGGGGCGAACCACGCTGGACGCCACCGGCCTTCCGGTCGGGATCAGCTTCGACGGGACCGACGCCAAGCACCCGGCTGGCCTCGACCGGGCGACGGTGGTCGGCGCCGACACCTGCGTCGCGGTGAGCGCCGGTGCCACCGGCGTCCAGCTCACCCACCTGGTCGTGCGCGACTGCAAGACGGCCGGGATCTCGGTGGCGGCGGCGGGTGGCGCGGCCATCGTCAACGCGACGCTGGTGGGCAACGGCACCGGCGTCGATTCGGCCGGAAGCGCCACCATCAAGAACAGCCTCGTCACGGCGAATGCCGTGGGCCTGACCAGCGAGAGCGCCGGGGCGCTCTCGAGCAGCTACGACGATCTCTTCGGGAACCAGACCGACACCCAGGGACTGACGGCGGGCCCGGGCGATTTTTCGACGGCGGTGGCGTTCACCGATCTGGCCGCCCGCAACCTGCTGCTGGCCGGCCCCCAGCCCTCGACCGACCGCGGCGATCCCGCCGACGAGGTAGGGGCCGAGCCGACGCCGAACGGCGCGCGCATCAACCTGGGCGCTTTCGGCGGTACCGCCGACGCCGAGCTCACCGCGCCCTCGACGGTGGTCGGCGGCGATCCCGGCACCACGCCGACCCCCACGCCGCCCTCGACCACGCCGGGCACCCCACCGACGGGCGTCACGACGCCCCCCACCACGCCGACGCCCGTCGACGAGGCCGGGGGCTGTGATCTCGCCGGCCGCCCCGCCGGCGACGGTGCCGCGCTGTTCCTGGTCGGGCTGGCCTTGCTCCTGGTCGGCGCGCGGCGCCGCCGGGTCGCCTCCGGGCGATTCTTCGAGCGATTCAAGTAAATCTGGCGCCCTGCCGATCCTAGATATAGAGCGACTTTCCGCTCGGTCCTGGGGAGACGAAATGTTGAACGGTCTCGTGAGCGCGCTCTTCGTCGTTGCCGGTGGCGCCTGTGCCATGGCCGGTTATGCGATCGGCTCCTGGCACCAACGCCGCGCCATGGAATCCGACCTGGCCGGCGAGCTGTTCGGGGAGCGCGGGTTCGATCTGCTCGACGAGCCGCTCAAGCGCCGCGACCAGCGCTTCAACTGAAGCGCCCTTCAGCCGTACCGCGTCGCGCCGGCTAGTCGTTCGGTCGCCGCGCGGTAAAAGTCCGGCTGGATCTCGGCGCCCACGTAGCGGCGCCCGAGCCGGGCCGCCGCCACGGCGCCCGGACAGAGGCCGCCGAACGGCTCCCACACGACGTCGCCCGCGTCGGTGCAGGCACGGATGATTCGCTCGTAGAGGTCCTGGGGCTTCTGATTGGTGTGCAGCGCGGCCGCGCCGCGCTTGAGCCGCTCGGGGCCACGCAGGGCTGGGGTGCTCCAGATGTTGGTGACGCCCACCTCGCAGTGAAACTTGGCGCGCATCTTTTCCCAGGCGGTGCCGGCCAGCGCGGTTCGCCCGTCCAGGCTGAAGTAGGGGCGCCCGGCGCGATCGCCATGGCGATTGGCGTAGGCGGCCAGCCGTTCGAACGCCTCGACCGGCGGGAAATACCAGAGATGGCAGGCGGTGAGATATTTGCGGGTGGCGGCGTTCTTCACGCCACAGGCGGCGTTGGCCCGGCAGAGCGGCAGTCCCGCGCGCGACCATTCGCGGCGCAGCCAGTCCTGCATCGAGACCTGGCGCCCGTCGACGGAGAACCGAGCGGCTTTCACATATTGGACGCAGATCTCGGTCACCACCGGGAACTTCCGGAGGGTCTGGCTATTGGCGTTTCCCGCGATGTGGCCGAGGCCTTTGTTCCAGACGTGGCAGTTGCGGTAGTCCCAGCCCTGGCCGACGATCTCGCCGTGGACGGTCGCCCAGCCGAGCTCTGTTCCCCAGAACCAGAGCGTCGTCTGCGGCGTCGCCCGCCTGGTCCAGGCTTCGATGTGCGGGCGATACCACTCGGCCAGACGATCGGCGGTGGGTGGATCGCCGGAGAAGCCGCCGATGCCGTACGGTCCGTCGGCGATGATGCAGACCGGCTCGGGCCACTGGTCGTAGAGCCGTTCGGCCGGCGCGTGGTGGATGGTGGCGCGGCCGCGCCGAAAGGAGGTGCCGGCGCCGGCGCCCGGCCCGATGAGGATGGAGCGCGCCAGACGGGCGGCGGAGGCGACGCCGGTCGTGCGCGCCCTAGGCAAGGTGCGCCGCTTTGAGCGCGGTCAGGATGACCCGCGTCGCAGGCGACTGGTTGAGCGTGTAAAAATGAATGCCGGGTGCGCCGCCGTGGAGCAGCTCGACGGCCTGCGCGGTGGTCTGCGCGATCCCGAGCGCGATGGTGGCCGCTTCGTCTTCACGTGACCGCTCGAGCTCGGCCTGCAGCGGAATCGGCAGGCTGGCCCCGCACAGCTTGGTCATGCGCTCGACGCCGGCCAGGCTGCGGATCGGCATGAGGCCGGGGACGATCGGGACCTTGATCCCGGCGGCGCGGGCGCGCGCCACGAAGTCGAAATAGAACCGGTTGTCGAAGAACAGCTGCGTCACCACGAAATCGAGGCCGGCGTCGACCTTGGCCTTGAGGTGGCGGATGTCCTGGTCGATGTCGCGGCACTCGATGTGTCCCTCCGGATTCCCGGCGCCGCCCAGGCACAGCTTGTTGCCGTAGCGCTTGCGGATGAACGCGATCAGGTCTGCCGCGAAGCCGAAGCCGTCCGCCGTCCGTTCGAAGCGGGTCTGGCCGGCCGGCGGATCGCCCCGCAGCGCCATGACGTTCTCGATCCCCGCGTCAACCAGCTTGTCGAGCACGGCGGCGATCTCGCTCTCCGTGGCGCCGACACAGGTCAGGTGCGCCATCGCGGTCAGGTGCGCCTCGCGCTGGATCCACTGCACCAGCTCGACCGTCTTGAGGCGCGTCGATCCGCCGGCGCCGTAGGTCACCGACACGAAGGCCGGCGAGAGCTCCGCCAGATCGCGGATGGTCCGCTCCAGCGCCAGCCGGCCCGGATCGGTCTTGGGCGGAAACAGCTCGAAGGAGAAGAGCTTGCGGCCGTGGTCCGCGAATAAAGCGGAGATCTTCACGCGGAGATCTTCATGCGGTCGCGTCGTGCGCCAGACGCTCGGCGACGAAGTCGGCGTCGAGGGTGATGGTTTCGCCCTTGCGCTCCGGCGCGTCGAACATGATGTCGTGGCAGATCCCCTCCACGATCGTGCGCAGGCTGCGCGCGCCGGTGCGGCGGTGGATGCAGTGCTGGGCGATGAGGCGCATGGCGCCCTCGGTGATCTCCAGGTCGACGCCGTCCATCTTGAGCAGCGCCTGATATTCGCGGACGACGGCGTCGGGCGGCGCGGTCATGACCAGGAACAGATCGTCCTCGGAGAGCGGATCCAGCTCGACTCGGACCGGCAGCCGGCCCAGGAACTCGGCGAGAAGGCCGTAGTCGAGCAGCTCCTTTTCGGTGGCGCGACGGCTATGGGCCGCGGTGCCTGTGCCGCCGCCGCTGGCGCCGAACCCGACCGGCTTGCTGCCGTCGGTGAGCTTCAGGTCGGAGAACGTCCCGGCCGCGATGAACAGGATGTCCTGGGTGTCGATCACCACGAAGTCGTGCTTGTTCCAGTGCTGGGTGACGTTCTGGGGGGCGAAGACCTCGCGCCCCTCCAGCAGCTTGAGCAGCGACTGCTGCACCCCCTCGCCGCCGATGTCGCGCGTGCCGGCGCCGGTGCGCGCGCCCTGGCTGCGGCGGGCGATCTTGTCGATCTCGTCGATGAAGACGATCCCGCGCTGCGCCAGCTCGACGTCCTGATCGGCGCGGTGCAGCAGCTCGCCCACCATCACCTCGACGTCCTTGCCGTAGTAGCCGGCCTCCGTGTACTCGGTCGCGTCGGCGACGGTGAAGGGGACCTCCAGGCACTGGGCCAGCGTGCGCGCGATGTGGGTCTTGCCCGAGCCGGTCGGGCCCAGCAAGAGCAGGTTGGACTTCTTGATCAGGCGCTTGCCGGCCGGGGTCGGCTGGTGACAGCGCTTGAGGTGGTTGTAGGCCGCTATGGCGACGGTGCGCTTGGCGCGGTCCTGGCCGACGACGTAACGGTCGAGATAGGCGAAAATCTGCCGCGGGGTCAGCAGCGGCTGCCGTTCGGCGACGCGGGGGTTCGTTTTCATGACCAAGGCCGGCAGTATCCCTTAGGTCGCGGCACCTCGCCAGGCGGCGGGGTGTTTTATCTGGCGCAGGCCCGGGTTTTTACGCTAGAAACCGCGGCATGAGCTTCACGACCACCGCCGTCATCGAAAGTGTCTCCGCCCGCGAAATCCTCGACTCCCGGGGCAATCCCACGGTGGAGGTCGACGTCACCCTCGATTCGGGTGAGGTCGGCACCGCGGCCGTCCCCTCGGGCGCCTCGACCGGCGAGCACGAGGCGATCGAGCTGCGCGACGGCGACAAGAAGCGCTACCAGGGCAAGGGCGTCAAGAAGGCCTGCGAGAACGTCGCCAAGCTGCTGGCCCCGGTGGTGATCGGGCGGGACGTGTTCGATCAGGCGGGCCTCGACGGCGCGATGCTGGCGGCCGACGGCACGCCGAACAAGGGAAAGATCGGCGCCAACGCGATCCTGGGCGTCTCGATGGCGGCGGCGCGGGCCGCGGCGCTGGAGCTGGGCATCCCCCTTTACAAGTATCTGGGCGGTCCGGGCGCGCGCGTGTTGCCGGTGCCGCTCATGAACATCATCAACGGCGGCGCGCACGCCGACAACTCGCTCGATTTCCAGGAGTTCATGATCGTGCCGAAGGGCGCGGCGAATTTCTCGGAGGCGCTACGCGCGGGCGCGGAGGTGTTCCACACGCTCAAGAAGCTGCTGCACGACCGCAAGGCCTCGACGGGGGTCGGCGACGAGGGCGGTTTCGCGCCGGACCTGCCGGGCGCCGAGGCGGCGCTGAGCGTCGTCTCCGAGGCGATCGAGAAGGCCGGCTACAAGGTCGGCAAGGACGTCGCGCTGGCGCTGGACGTGGCGTCGAGCGAGCTGTGGGACAAGACCAGCAAGACCTACAAGCTGCCGGGCGAGGGCAAAGAGCTCGACGGCAAGGGGATGGTCGATTTCTACGCCAAGCTCTGCGAAAAGTTCCCGATCGTGTCGATCGAGGACGGCATGGCCGAGAACGACTGGGACGGCTGGGTGGCGCTGACCGAGGCGCTGGGCAAGCGGATCCAGCTGGTGGGCGACGATCTGTTCGTCACCAACACCGAGCGGATCAAGACCGGCATCGCCAAGGGCGCCAGCAACAGCGTCCTCATCAAGGTGAACCAGATCGGGACGCTCACCGAGACCCTGGATTCGGTGGAGATGTCGCACCGCAACGGCTGGACGACGATCATCTCGCACCGTTCGGGCGAGACCGAGGACACCTTCATCGCCGATTTGGCGGTCGCGGTTCGTTCGGGGCAGATCAAGACCGGATCGCTGGCGCGATCCGAGCGGGTGTCGAAGTACAACCGGTTGCTGCGGATCGAAGAGGAGCTGGGTAGCGCCGCGATCTGGGGCGGGACGCTGGGACGGTTGTAGGGACGGGCGCGGCACCCGCGTCTTCGAGATCACGGGCCGCCGCTCGGCTGGCCCGACGTCGGCATCTTCTACCGTCCCGAAAGATCGCCGACATCCGCCAGTAGACCTCCAGGTGGTACCGGCCGCTGGCGCGGATCGTCTTGCGCTGTTCGCAGAGAGGGTGCGGCGTCGCGCGACGAGAGGTGATCAATCGGCACGCCTCTCGCAAAGGGGGCTTCCATGCGACAGCCGCCTCCCCGCTCGAGCGCATTGTCGGGTGCCCTGATTCCATTTCCGCGTCCGGCGGCTGGACAAGCGTCCGGCGGGGAGGCCACCCGGGCTCCCCGTTTGCTCGATCGCGTGCGCGGCGTCCTCCGCGCGCGCCATTACAGCCCTCGCACCGAGCAGAGCTACGTGGGATGGATCCGCCGGTTCATCTTGTTTCACGGCAGGCGCCATCCCGACGAGCTGGGCGAACCCGAGATCACCGGTTTCTTGAGCGCCCTCGCAACCGAACGGCACCTCAGCGCGTCGACCCAGAACCAAGCCCTAGCGGCGCTCCTGTTCCTCTACCAGGTCGTCCTCAATCGCGAGATCGCCTGGCTCGCGGGCGTGGTCCACGCGAAACGCCCCGAGCGGCTGCCCGTCGTCCTCAGCCGCGGCGAGATCACGGCCGTGCTCACGGCGATGAAAGGCGTCGAACGATTGTGTGCCTCGCTCATTTACGGCGCCGGCCTTCGCGTCCTGGAAGCTTTGCAGGTGCGTGTGAAAGAGGTCGACTTCGCGGGCCAACAACTGATCGTGCGCGACGGTAAAGGTCGGAAGGATCGGGTGACCCTGCTGCCGTCGTCCTTGCAGCCCGCATTGCGAACGCATCTCGAACGGATGCGCGAGCAGCATCAGTCGGACCTCAGCGCGGGCGCCGGCTTCGTCCAGCTCCCCGACGCCCTGCGCGTCAAATACCCCTCCGCACCCCGCGAGTGGCCCTGGCAGTGGGTGTTCCCGGCGACCCGCCATTACGTCGACCGCGACACCGGCGAGCGGCGCCGCCACCATCTTCACGAAACCGTCATCCAGCGCGCCGTCCGCCGCGCCGCCCTCGCCGCAGGCATCCCAAAACCCGTCAGCCCCCACTCCTTGCGCCACTCCTTCGCGACCCACCTCCTGGAATCGGGATCGGACATCCGCACCATCCAACAATTGCTCGGTCACAAGGACGTCAGCACGACCATGATCTACACACACGTCCTCCGCCGCGGGCCCCTCGGCGTCCAGAGCCCGCTCGACCGCCCGTCGTAATCGACGTCACAGATGCTCTTCGTGGATTAGACAGACCGCGCGGGACCTGCGTCGCCCGTTCTCTACCCGGTTCCGGGGCACCGAGCCGCTGGAAATTGCTTACGATCCGAGGTCGAATGCGTGAGTTGCGCCGGCTCTCCCCGCTGCTTGCCGAAAATTTCGCCCTGCGGGAAGCTGCGGGTTAATACAGAGTTAGCCAGACGCAGATGAAGACCATCAGCTGGATCCTTGCTGTCCTGCCCTTTGGCGCAGGCTGTGCCGCGCAGCCGGTTCGGAGTGGTCGATTGATCGATCAATATTCGCGGGGAACCTGCGTGCCTGGTCGGGTGGAACCGAATATCTACCCTTCGACTCGTGGTTGGGATGTTGTGGTCATGACGGCGGGCAATTCGCGCGTGCGGATCATTGGCGCGGACACAGTCGGGGGCCGGATCGACGTGGAGTTCGAGGGTGGGAAGCGAATGGTCGCGGCGGGAAGCGGTGACTACATCTACCCCAAGGACGTTCGGCTCGATCCAGGCCATCGCGTACTTTTCATCAAGACCTCAGGCGTAGTGCCGTGGTTTGGCAATCCTCAGAAGACGTTCCTCTATGAATTCGACCTCCAGGCGCGTCGAGAGACCGAAGACGTTCTGGTGGATCCAAAGTATCTTCCCCCAGAATGTCCGGATCCGCGGGGTAGCGCCAAAAGTGGAGGCGCTGGCTAACCAGGCGTTGAACCCGACGGGCCTTCTGCCCGCGGGTTAACGCCAGGTCGTTAGCCGGACCGTGTACCTCCCTCCTCCGATACTGGCAAAGGTTCGAGAGGCGATCGCCGATCTGGACGACGGCTTCGACTGGGGCCGCTTGGGTCGTCAGCACGATGCAATTCCGCTTTTCCTGAACATCGGTTCGATGGTGTTCCTCCGCTCCGACGGGACGTTCTTGGTGTACGAAGGCTATCCGTTGCCGGAACGGCTCATCCGCCAGACGTCCGAAGTGGACTCACTCGCTCTCGCCTGGGGTACTGAACGCTACCCCTGGCTCTCCGCTCTGTTTCCGTCTCGACCAGTCGACGCGCGGAAGTGTACGGCCTGTGGTGGAACTGGCCGCCTGGACAATAGCTCCCATGGGGGCAGTTGCGACTATTGCCTGTCCTGCGCCGCCTTGGGCTGGGTGTCAGCCGGCTAACGGCCGTTGCAGCGGACGGCGCTTGCGCGCCGCCGCTGAACGGCAGATCGTTAGCCGGATCGGGCTTCAGTTTCTCGAGTAGGAATGGGAAGATACCGAGCGTGGCTCTTCAACCCGTCTATCTCGTTGCCGCCAAGAACCTAGATCCATTCCTTCAAGCCCTTCGCCACGCGCAGGCGCCCGAGAAGGTCGCGTTGAAGTTCGTTGAAGATCTGGGATTCAAAAGCACCAACGATCGACTATTCATTCCGCTACTGAAGGCTATGCGATTCCTCGACGAGGGTGGAAAGCCCACGTCGCGCTACCATTCGTTCCTCGACGATACCGAGTCCAAGCGCGTTCTGGCCGACGGGATCCGGGATGCATATGCCGACCTCTTCCGAATCAACAAAAATGCGCATACCTTCACGCGCGAACAGCTGACCGGGAAGCTGAAAAGTCTGAGCGAAGGAAAACTGTCTCCAGCCGTGTTGGGGAACATGGCCAAGACGTTTCTGGAGCTCGTCAAGCTGGCGGACTTCTCCAGCCAGCCCACGACAGCGCCATCGGACGAGAGCGCTGCCGAGGACGCCGCCGAAGCTCCCAAGGTACCGCCCGCGAAGCCGAGTCCACCGGTGCCGTTACCTGCCTCTCCCGCTGGCACGCCGTCGCTTGTCTACCGGATCGAGATCGTGTTGCCGGCGGTTCGAGACCAAGCTGTCTACGATGCCATCTTCCGCAGCATCCGAGAGCACCTCCTCTGATGGGCGCTCCGGCAGATCTGTATTCGTTCGTGTATCGCGGCGTTCTTGCGGACGAGGCCGTTCGGCAGTCCCTACCGGCCAAGGACGGCGAGGGTAAGGGGCCGGAACTCGACATCCAGCGCAGGCTGCCGCTGGAGGTCCTGGATGATGCGCTGGTGGTTGCAGCCCGAAAGATGGCGTGGGTTTACACGGCGATTGCAGCGTTCGAGAACAGCGTCCGGGCGTTCATCGAGGAACGTTTGCTTGAGAAGGTTGGCGCTACTTGGTGGGACACCGCAGTCTCCGTCCAGACCAAGACCGATGCCGAGAAGCGGAAAAAGGACGAGGAGCAAATTCGATGGCACGGGTCGCGGGGCACCTCACCGCTCGCCTACGTTCAGCTTGAGGATCTAGTGTTGATCATTCAGAACAACCACGCTCACTTCAAAGACATGATTCCCACGGTCGAATGGGCGCGAGAGATCTTTCGCACCTTGACGCGCTCGCGCAACGTCATCATGCATAGCGGACAGCTGACACTTGCGGATGTTGAGCGGGTCGCGATGAACATCCGCGACTGGCTGCGACAGGTCGGTGGGTAGATGCGACCGGCTAACAGGGCGTTGAACCTGACGGGCCTGCGGCCCGCAGGTTAACGCCAGTATCGTTGGGCAGACAGGCACGCCGCCGATGTCACGTATCACTTCTCAGTTTCCGC
>CALAOV010000321.1 GCA_937889515.1 uncultured Myxococcales bacterium
GAGATTGGTCAGTGACTGGAGTTCAGACGTGTGCTCTTCCGATCTGGGCCGCCGGCCAGTTGCGCGCCCGCGCCGCCCGGGGGGAGCTGCGGGAGAGCGACGCGTTGGCGGCGCGCACCTTCGCACGCGCCGCAAACGGAGAGACCCCCGACCCGCGCGCCGGCGGCGAAGCGAAGGACGAGGGCGACCATCCGGGCGACAGCGGCCCGGGATCGCCCTCGGGACCGTCGTCGAGCACGAAGGGCACGGGTAACGGCGCCGATGACGGCGACGGTGACGGGGACAACAGCGGCTCCGGCGCCGGCGCGGCGGCCCAGGCGGCCGCGCTTTCGCGCGCGGAAGGAAACGCCCAATCGAGCGACGGAACCGGCGACGGCATCGGCCGGCAACCGGGCGGCGCACCGCTCGGTCGCCGCGACGACGCCTCGAGCCCCGGCAACCAGACCGAGGCACGGGTGGCGAACGGCGCCGGGCCGAGCCGCGCCGAGGTGATCGGCGCCGCCGCCGGCGGCGGGTTCGTCGCGCGGGACTACGCCCGGGTCTTCACCGCCTACGCGGCCGCCGTCGAGGACGCCCTCGGAACCACGGCCGTCCCCGAAGGGAAACGCTTCATCGTGCGCCGCTATTTCGATCTGATCCGCCCCAGGGGCGCGCGATGAGCGCCCCCGAACCGATCGCGACCGACGCCGGCGCGGCGGCGGCGGCGGTCGCGGGCTTCCAGGCCGACCTCGATCGCCTCCTGGCCGAGATCGCGCGCCGCCTGGTCGGGCAGGCCGAGCTCGCGACCGCGGTCGTCTCGGCGCTGCTGGCCGGCGGGCACGTGCTCATCGAGGGGGTTCCCGGTCTCGGCAAGACGCTCCTGGTCCGCACGCTGGCCGAGGCGCTCGAGCTGACCTTCGCGCGCGTGCAGTTCACGCCCGACCTGATGCCGGCGGACATCCTCGGCACGAACCTGATCCTCGACGACGCCGCCGGGCGCCGGTTCGAGTTCCAGCGGGGGCCGATCTTCGCCCACATCGTCCTGGCCGACGAGATCAACCGCGCCACGCCCAAGACCCAATCGGCTCTGCTGGAGGCGATGCAGGAACAGTCGGTCACCGTCGGGAAACAGACCTATCCGCTGCCGCCACCGTTCTTCGTACTGGCCACCCAGAACCCGATCGAGATGGAGGGGACCTATCCGCTGCCGGAGGCGCAGCTCGATCGTTTCACCTTCAAGCTGCGGGTGGAATTCCCGGCGCGCGCGGATCTCCACGGCATCCTCGATCGCACCACCGGGGTCGAGACGCCCGCGATCCGCGCGGTTCTGGGGCGCGATCGATTGCTGGAGATGCGCACGCTGGTCCGGCAGGTGCCGGTGGCCCGCCCGATCCAGGACTACGTCGTGCGCCTCATCGAGGCGACGCACCCCACCCGCGCGCCGATCCCCGACGTCAAGCGCTTCGTCCGATACGGCAGCTCGCCGCGCGGGGCGTAGGCGATCGTCCTGGCCGCCAAGATCGAAGCGTTGCGCGCGGGCCGTTTCGCCCCGTCGTTCGCGGACGTCCGGCGGGTGGCGCTCCCGGCGCTGCGCCACCGCGTGCTGCTCAACTTCGAAGGCGAGGCGGAGGGGGTCTCCTCCGACCTGATCGTCGAACGTCTGCTGGCCGCTCTGCCCGAGATGCCGTGATGGGTTCGGCTCCAGCGGTCGATTCACATCCGCCGCGCCCGGGCGACGCGGGACCGGTGGGCGCGCGGTTCGACGACCGCTTTGTCCGCAAGCTGGAGTCCTTGACGCTCGCCATCCGGCGGACGACCGCCGGCCAGCGGCGCGGCGGCCGTCGCAGCCGGCGCATCGGCGCCGGTCTCGAGTTCGCCGATCACCGCGACTACGCGCCCGGCGACGATCTGCGTACCCTCGACTGGAACCTCTACGGCCGGCTCGGCCGCCTCGCGCTGCGCCTGTTCGAGGAGGACGAAGATCTGTCGATCGATCTGCTCGTCGACGCGAGCGCCTCGATGGGAATGGGGGCGCCACCCAAGATCGACCTGGCGCTGCAGCTCGGGGCGGCGCTGGCCTACATCGGCCTTTGCAACCTGGACCGGGTGGCCGTCACGGCGCTCGGCGCGGAGGCGACGGCCCTGCCGCCCGCGCGCGGCAAGGGACGGATCCTGCCGATCCTGCGTTTTCTCGACGGCGTCGCCCCCGCCGGACGAACGCCGCTGGCGGCCGCGGTGCGTGCGTTCCTGGCGCGGCGGGCGGCACGCCGGCGTGGCCTGGTGATCCTGATCTCCGACTTCTACGATGCGGCCGGCGCGCGCGCGGCGTTGGAGCTGATCCGCCGCCACCGCCTCGCCGCTGTCGCGATCCAGGTGAGCGCCTCCGACGAGCGGGCGCCCGATCTCCGGGGCGACCTCACGCTGCGCGACGTGGAGACCGGCGAGGAGCGCGAGCTGACCATCTCGCCCAAAGTGCTGGCCGCCTGCGCGCGCCGGCACGCGGCTCTGCTGCGGGGGCTCGAGAGCTACTGTCGCGCGCAAGAGATCCCCTGTTTCGCCGTCACCTCGACGGAGGCGTTCGACGCGGTCGTGCTGCGCATGTTCCGGAGCGGCGGCCTGCTGCGCTGACCGGCGGGCCGATGGGAACCGGAGCTTTCGGCGCGCTGTTTTCGGCAAGCCTCTCGGGCGCGGCGCTCGCGACCGCCGGAGCGCTGGGCGCGGCGGCCATCACCGCGCTCTACCTGGTGCGCCTGCGCCGGCGACGGGTGGTGGTGGCGTTCGTCCCGCTGTGGCTCGGCCTGTCCGGCGAGCCGCGCGCCACGCGGATGAGTCGCCGCCTCCGGCACTGGCTGTCGCTGGCGCTCGCGCTCGCGCTCTTCGGCATGATTCTGGTCGGCGCCGCGGATCCGCGCCCGGCGGCCGTCGACCGCGCGGGACGGACCCTGGTCATCCTGATCGATCGCTCGGCCTCGATGTCCGCGCGCGACGAGCCGGGTACCCGCCTGGGCGCCGCGAAGGCGCGGGCGATCGAAATCGTCGCCGACCTGGCCACCGCCGATCGGGCGCTGGTCGCCTCCTTCGCCGCCGATGCGATGGCCGAGAGCGGCTTCGAGACCGACCCCCACCGCCTCGTGCGCGCCATCGCCGCGGTAACCCCCAGCGAGGAAACAGGGGATCTACCGCGGGCGCTGGCGTTCGCTTCGGCGGTGCTCCGCGACCGGCCCGCACCGACGGTGGTGCTGATCAGCGACGGCGGGTTCTCGGACGACGCGCGGCGCGCGCCGCCGCCCGGCCTCGACCTCCGCTACGCGCCGGTCGGCACGCGCGCCAACAACGTCGGAATCCTCTCGCTGGCCGCGCGCCGGCTCCCGGCGGATCCGGGCGCCGTCGAGACGGCGCTCATCGTCCAGAGCTTCGGTCCGAACGCCGCCTCGACCGGCGTCGAGATCGGCAGCGGCGGCACGATCGTCGAGAGGTTGAGCCTGCGGCTCGCCGCGGGCGAGCGCCGGCGGGTGGCGCTGAAAAACCTTTTCCCGCCCGACGCGCAGATCGAGGCGCGCCTCTCTGGGTCCGACGATCTCCCGCTCGACGACCGCGCCGTCGCGATCGTCCCGCCGCTGCCCCGCCGGCACGGGCTGCGCGTGGGGGGAGCGGACCTCTATCTGGACGGCGCGCTCCTGAGCCTGGG
>CALAOV010000322.1 GCA_937889515.1 uncultured Myxococcales bacterium
CACCGGATCCACGCGCATCGCCAGCAATCGCGCGAGGCTTCGGCGCTCAACCCGCCCGTCGCGCGGGTCGAACCCCATCGCGCACCGGCGCCGCCGGACCAGCCGGCGCCCGCGGCTCCGCAGGACTCGACCGCCCACTCTTCGATCGTTCACCCTTCGGCGGGCTGGACCAGCTCCGACGGCCGGGGGATCCTGGTGGTGCCGATCGAAGTCTCGATCCCGCGCGCGCGGAAACCCGCTCAGCTTCGTTGACCGCGAAATCCCCTCAGGTCGAGCGCATGAACACCTGGTTGCCCGTCGCGGCGTAGGCGGCGTCGCGGATCTTCTCGCGGACGGCGCGTGGATCGACGACGCCGACCAGGCCCACGGCCCGTCCCGGCCGGCGCAGGCCCGGCGCCGCCGGTAGGGCGGGGGAGGAGGAGACCAGGGTGATCTGGCCGATGCCCAGCAGGCGCTCGGCGAAGCTCTGGTGAAACGACACCTCTTCGACCGTCCGGATGTCGACCTCGGTCACCGTCTTCGACAGGACGCCGCTCTCCAGAACCAGGCGCTGATTCGAGAGTCGGTAGCGGTGGCCCCGCAGCGCGAGCGCGCGCCAGATGAGCCCGCCCACCCGTCGGCCGACCATCACGAGGACGAAGGCGATCGCGGCCAATCGAAAGCCGCCTTCGTAGGTGGCGACGGCATCCGCGGCCTGGCGCGAGAGGCCGGCGATGACATGCAGCGCCGGTTGATAGCCGAGATAGACCACCAGAGACAGCGCCAGCGCGTAGAGCAGGGTGGTCGCCAGATTGAGCGCCAGCATCTTGATGGCGGGGGAGCCCTCCCAGAGCGTCTCTTCGGCCGGCATGGGCCGCCAGCCTAACATGCGGTTCGGCGCGACCGGGCGGAGCGAATCGGCTATGAAGAGCGCCTGAAAATGAGAGGGAGAGCCCAGACGGTCCGCGAGCCGGGCGCCGACTACGAGATCAAGATCGTCGGGGCGCGAAAGACGCCGCTGCGCGATTTCTATCATGCGCTCCTGCGCCTGCCGTGGTGGGTCACGATCGCGGCCATCAGCGGCAGCTTCCTGTTCGCGAACGCCGTCTTCGCGGTGGCCTATCTGGTCTTGGGCGGCGTCTCAAGTTCTCCCGCTCGACGGCACGCCTGATGTTCACGCGGCACGCGGTCATCGCCCCGGTGGACGGCAAGCCGACGCTGATGTTCCGCCTCGGCAACGAGCGCGGCAATCAGATCGTCGACCCCCGCATCCGGGTCGTGCTCATGCGCACCGAACGGACGGTCGAGGGGGCCACTTTCTATCGAATGCTGGACCTGCCCCTCACCCGGGAACGCTCGCTGTCGCTCTCCCGCTCCTGGAATGCGTTGCACGTCATCGATCGCGACAGCCCGCTGTTTGGCGAGACGCCCGCCTCGATGGTGGTCAAGGAGATCGAGCTGCAGGTGCTGGTGGTCGGCCTCGACGACGCGTCGATGCAAACGGTGCACGGCAAGCACCACTACTTCACGGCCGACATCCTGTGGGGGCAGCGGCTGGCAGACGTGCTCAGTGAGGTCGACGGCCAGCACCTGGTGCTGGATCTCGGTAGGTTCCACGACCTCGTGCCCACCGAACCGACGCCGGACTTCCCGTACCCGTAGATGTTCGACGCGATCCTCTTCGACAACGACGGCGTGCTCGTCGACACCGAGGGGCTCTATTTTCGGGCCAACCGGGAGGTGCTGGCCGGCATCGGCGTCGAGCTGGACCAGGCCGCCTACGTCGAGCTGTTCTTGCGCGAGGGCCTGGGGGCCTGGCATCTGGCCGAGGCGCGCGGCCACTCGGCCGAGGCCATCGACCTGCTGCGCGCCGCCCGCTATCGGCGCTACGTCGAGCTGGTCGACGAAAGCCCGATCCTGATCGCGGGCGTGGCGGAGCTCGTGCCGCGTCTGGCGGCCCGGTACCGGCTGGCGATCGTGACCAGCTCGGAGCCCGGTCCTTTCGGGCGCACCCACGCGCGCACTGGCCTGCTGCCGCACTTCGAGCTGGTCCTGACCCGCGTCGACTACCAGCGCAGTAAGCCCGATCCCGAGCCGTATCTTTGCGCCGTCGCGCGCCTCGGTCTGCCGGCCGCGCGCTGCCTGGTGATCGAGGATTCGGAGCGCGGCCTGCGCGCCGCCAAGGCCGCCGGCCTCTGCTGCTGGGTGGTGCCGTCCCCGCTCACGGCCGGGAGCTGCTTCGACGACGCCGACGCCGTGCTCCCCGATCTCGGTGCGGCGGCGTCCCGGCTTTGCCGGGGTAAACCGGTAATCCCGGAGACGTAGCGGATGCGGGTCCAACCTCGGATGCTCGGACCCGAGCGCGTCGTCACAGGAACGTAACGGCACGTTCGCCAGCGCGCCATCCGACGCCGCTAGTGTGCGCGGCATGACGACCTCTGCCGCCGCGCTCGACCAACCGAAAAATCGCCTCGACGAAAAGCTCAAGGCCGGAGGTCCCGGCAAGGTCGGGATGGCGGTCTTCGGAATAGCGCTGGTGGTTGGGATCGGCTATGCGGCCACGCAGCTGCTCTCCGACCTGGCCGAGGTCCACCCGACCTCGTGGATGCCTTTCATCCTGCTGGGGATCGCCCTGTTCGTCGCCCTGGGGTTCGAGTTCGTCAATGGCTTCCACGACACCGCCAACGCGGTCGCGACCGTCATCTATACGCATACGCTGGAGCCCCACGTGGCGGTGGTCTGGTCGGGACTCTGGAACTTCATCGGCGTGCTCGTGTCGACGGGCGGCGTCGCTTTCGGGATCATCTCGCTGCTGCCGGTCGAGCTGATCCTGCAGGTCGGCGGGGGAGCCGGCTTCGCGATGGTGTTCGCGCTTCTGACCGCGGCCATCATCTGGAACCTGGGGACCTGGTACTTCGGGCTGCCGTCGTCGAGCTCGCACACCCTGATCGGGTCGGTCATCGGCGTGGGTCTGGCCAACCAGCTCATGGCCGTGCACACGGCGACCAGCGGCGTCGACTGGAAGCAAGCCTCCAACATCGGCCGCACGCTGCTCATCTCGCCGCTGGTCGGCTTCGTCTGCGCGGGGCTCCTGCTGCTCACGCTCCGCAAGGTGGTCAAGAACAAGGCGCTCTACGAGGCGCCGGTGGGAACCGCGCCGCCGCCGTTCTACATCCGCTGCCTGCTGCTCCTCACCTGCACGGGCGTCAGCTTCGCGCACGGCTCCAACGACGGACAGAAGGGGATGGGGCTCATCATGTTGATCCTGATCGGCACGGTGCCGACCGCCTACGCGCTCAACCATGCGGTCACGGCGCACGAGTCGCAGGACTTCATCGCGGTGTCGGCGCAGGCCGGCGACGCGATCGGGCGCTACGCGACGAGCGACGCCATCGCCGGCGACGGTCGCGCCGAGGTCACGGCCTACGTGCGCAGCCGCAAGATGGAGGACACCACCCTCCCCGGGTTGCGCGTGCTGATGGGCGGCGTCGCGCACGACATGACGATCTACAAGGAGCTGCGCAACGTCCCGGCCACCAAGACGCGCAACTTTCGCAACGACATGTATCTCATCGGCGAGGCGCTGCGCATGATGGACAAGGCGCACCTGCCGGCGATCGGCCCCGCCGACGCCGACGTGCTCAAGAACTACCGACATCACCTGGACAAGGCCACCAAGTTCATCCCCAGCTGGGTCAAGGTGGCGGTCGCCATCGCGCTCGGCCTGGGGACGATGATCGGCTGGAAGCGGATCGTGGTCACCGTCGGCGAGAAGATCGGCAAGGAGCACCTGACCTACGCGCAGGGCGCCGCCGCCGAGCTCACCGCCATGGCCACGATCGGCGCCGCCGACGCCTTCGGTCTGCCGGTCAGCACCACGCACGTGCTGTCGTCCGGCGTGGCGGGAACGATGGCCGCCAACCATTCGGGCCTGCAATGGGCGACGGTGCGCAGCCTGCTCATGGCCTGGGTGCTCACGCTGCCGGTTTCGATCCTGCTCTCCGGCTCGCTCTTCTGGCTGTTCTCGAAGATCGGATAGTCCGGATAGTCCCGATAGTCCCCGATAGTCCAGCTTGCGGCGGGCCCCCGCGGTATCCTTTCGGTTCGGTGGCACAGACCGCACCCGACAGGCCGGCGGGGATCCCGGAGGCGGGCCTCTGGAATCCGTCTCTCGGTAAGTGGGAAGTCTCCCAGAAGAGCGAGCAAGGCGCTCGCGAGGGGGAATGTCTGTTCTACCGCGGCGACGGCACCCTCTACTCCCGATTTCGATTCGCCGCCGACGTCCAGAACGGCCCGTTCGCGATCTATCATTCCGATGGACAGCTCGCGCGGACCGGGAAGTTTGCCCTCGGGCGGATCGAGGGTCTGGTGTCGTCGTACGCCTCGGCAGCGCCGGGCGGTGAGCCGCTGCGCGCCTGCTGCGTGCCGCCGGAGGCGGTCCGCCTCGACGGGCTCTACCAGGGCGGTGAGCTGGTGCAGGAGATCTTTTACGATCGCGAAGGTCGGCCCATCCTCTCCGACGGGCGTCCCTGGCCGCCGCGCCCGGCGGGCGTTCCCGACGACGCCGAGTTCGACGAGGGCGGCGCGCGGTGGGCTCTCCGGCGTCCCGCGCTCGAGCGGTTCTGGACCGACACCGGCCAGCCGATGGAGGAGGTCGAATATGCGGGCGGCGCGCGGCGGGCGGTGCGGCACTACGACGCCGCGGGGCGGGTCGCGGAGAGCTGCGAAATCGCGCCGGACGGCCGGCGCCACGGCGAGTTCTTGCGGCGCCTGCCGCCCGACGAGGCCAGTCCCTATGCCGACGGCCGCATCCGCGAGGAGCGCGGGGCGTTCGATCTCGGGCAGGTGGTCGGCCGCTGGACCTTTCTAGATGCCGAGGGCCAGGTGGTGCGAACGGCTGCGCGCGGGACCGCGTTTGCCGATGACAGTCGGTCGACCTCGCCGGCGTTCGCCGCGGCCGCCTCGCGGGCGGCGGGCGATTGGTGGGCAGAGGCGCGTGCGCTGCGCGGGCGGGGGCGCGTGCGCGAAGGTCTGTGCGCGGCCGCCCGCGCGGCGGTTGGCGACCGCGATCGCGAGGCGCTCCTGCGATTCCTGGCCGACGACGTCGTGCCCCTGGCGCCCGAGCTGGCGGCGCAGCGGGGCGACGCGCTCGTGCAGTCGACCGATTCGACCACGGTGTCGATTCTGGATGGGCTGCTCTCCGGCGCCGACGCGGCGGCGGCGTTTCGCGCGCTCGCGGCGGTGCTTCCGGTGGCGCATCCGGCCGCGCCGGACTTCGTCGCGGCGTCGCTGCTGCTGGCGCCCGAACGGCGAATGACCCACCTGACCCGCGCCCTCATCCGGTTTCAGCTGGGAGATGAAGAGGGCGCCCGCGCGGACGCGGCCGTCGTCGCAGCGGAGTCGCCCGACGGGGCCGCCTCGCTGCGGACGTACATGCAGGCCGCCTTTCGTCCTTATGATTTCTGGCCCGCGCGCGAGACGCTGGCGCCCGATCCGACGCTGGACGGTCTGCCCGCCGGGGTGGTGCGCGATCTCGGGGAGGTCCGCCAGGTGATCGCCGTCCTGGCCACCCGCCTTCTCCGCCTGCGCGCCGCCGTGCGGTCGGTGATCGGGTCCAAAGTCGATCCCGTCTGGCTGCCGCCGGAGGTGTCGTCGCTGTTGCCGACCGGTCCCGTGGCGCTGCGCCGCACTCGGGTGGTGGTCGTGAGCCAGGCGGGGCCGGGGGACGAGACGGGCGCCGGCGATCAGGCCGGCGAATCCGACACCGTCGAGATCGACGAGGAGATCGAGACGGAGGGCCTGGGGGTCCCGGCGTTGCTCGAGGCGGCGCAGGGGGATTGGGGGGCGCTGGCGTGGCTCTGCTGGTCGGTGGGGCTGGCCCGGGTCGCGCTCCCCGATGCGATCGCCGAGCCGCGGCTCTATGCCGTGGCCATGAAGATGATCGTGACCCGCTGCTGGCGCGCGCAGGATCGGCTCTCCACCGGGGGTCTGCTGTCGCGGGCGAACGGGGTTCCCGGATTCGAATGGGAGGGGGTCGACATCGACGCGCTGCCTCAACATCTGGCCCGCGTCGCGGCAGAGGAGTACACGGCGGTGCGGTCGTTGCTCCTCTGGCTGGCCAGTCCCGAGGTGGTCTCCCCGTTCCAGCGCGACCTTCGAGAGGCGTAGCCGTGATATCCTCGAACGACGACGAGCGCTAAGCAGGCTTGCTCACTAAGGATGTCATGAGGCGATTCTTTCTTATCGGTGTGTTGGGTCTGGCGGCTGCCTTCTGGTCGGTGTCCTGCCAAGGTCCGGACGAGCTCTTTCGCAACACCCCGACCATGTCGGGTGCGGCGGGAACGATCGTTCCAACCGGCGGCGTCGGCGGTGGCGCGACGGGCGTCGCGGGAACGACGGGCGCGGCGGGAACGACGGGCGTCGCGGGGACGACCGGGGTCGCGGGGACGACGGGCGTCGCGGGGACCACGGGCATCGCGGG
>CALAOV010000323.1 GCA_937889515.1 uncultured Myxococcales bacterium
CGGAGACGCCGAATTTGTCGACCCGCCCGCGGATGGTCTCGATCCCCTGCCGGAGGGCGTAGTCGCGCACCTCCTCGACCTGATCGGCCTCGAGCCGCAGGCGCACGATGCCTGCCGCCGGGTCGCGACTCACGATGTCCAGCGCCTTGCGGTAGTCGCGCAGAATCGAATCGTCCAGCTTGGCCTGGTCGGCCGCCGGCCTGAAGACGATGACGATGTCGTCGCGCCCCTCGCGGGTGATGGTCAGATCGGTGACGCCCTTGTCCTTGCGCAGGCGGTCCTCCAGATCGGACGCCATGCGGTCGACCTTGCTCGCGACGGCCTTGTCGACATTGACCTCGTAGACCAGGTGCAGGCCGCCCTGGAGATCGAGGCCGAGCTGGATCCGTTTCTGGAAGTGCTTCTTGATGAAGTCCGGCTGCTTGTCATCCGGAACGACCGTCGGGATCAAATAGAGGACGGCCAACACGGTGACGACTCCATAAAGAGCCGCCTTCCACCACCAGGAGCGTTCCATGAATTATCCGTGAGTGCGGGGGGCGCGTCGCGACTACGACGCCTTCGCTTCTGATTTGGGCGTCGCCACGGTCGGGTTGTAGACCCCGGTGACGGCGCTGCGGAGGACCCGGATTCGGACGCCTTCCTGCACCTGCAGCGTCACCTCGTTGTCCTTGATGCCCGTGATCTTGCCGATGAGCCCGCCCTGGGTCGCCACGTCGTCGCCCTTCTTGAGCTCGGAGAGCATCTTCTGCGTCTCCTTGGCCTTTTTCGACTGCGGGCGCAGGACCAAGAAATAGAAGATGCCGAAGATGGCGATCAGGGGAACGAACTGCATCACCGGCGAGCTGCCCCCACCGGGAGCGGATTGCGCCAGTCCATTTAGAAATTGAGTCACGCGTGCGGCCTCCAGCCGCGCAAACGCATAGCAGGGAAGCCCAAAACGGGCAAGGTTTATGCGTCCCCGAACGCCATGACCTGGCGGATGTCGGGAAGGTCCAGCGCCAGCATCACCAAACGGTCGAATCCGAGCGCGATTCCCGCGGTGGGCGGCAGGCGCGGGAGCGCCGCCAGTAGGGCTTCATCGATGGGATAGACGTCCTTGCCACGGGCGGCACGTACCCGCGCTTCGGCCTCGAAACGTCGGCGCTGCTCCAGGGGGTCGGTCAGCTCGCCGAAGGCGTTGGCCAGCTCCAGGCCACCCGCGTACAGCTCGAAACGCTCGACCCAACGGGGATCGTCTTCCTTGCGGCGCGCCAGGGCGGCCAGCGGCGCCGGCCAATCGAAGACGAAGGTCGGGCCCGCGCCGGACAGCGCCGGTTCGATCCGGTCCAGAAAGACCTGATAGAAAACGTCGTCCCAGGCCTCGGCCGATCCGACCGCCACCCCGGCGGCGCGCGCGGCCTCGCGCAAGGCGGGCGCTTCTTCGTCTCCCGCCAGCCGAATGCCGGCATGTCGCGCGAAGAGATCCCGCACGGTGGTGCGGGCGAACGGCGCCGCCAGCCCGCACGAGGCCGGATCACGCCCGGCCGCGCGGAGCGCGACGGCGATCAGCGCTTCGCAGTCGGCCGCCAGCGCCTCCAGGGGCGCGTTCGCGCGGTACCACTCGACCATGGTGAATTCGGTGGCGTGGTGTGGCCCCGATTCGTCCGCCCGCCAGCACTTGCAGATCTCCACCACCCGCGGCAAGCCCGCCGCCACCAGCCGCTTGAGGTGATACTCGGGCGAGGTCACGAGCCAATGGCCGTGGCCCGCCGGTATGGCGTCGAGGTGGACCTCCTGACCGGGCGAGCGGACGCGCGACGGCGTCTCGACCTCCAGGAAGCCCTCCGCTTCGAACCAGGCGCGAACCGCGCGCAGGATCCGCCCGCGCGATTCCAGGGCTGCGCGCGCGGCCGCCATCGCGCGCTCTAGGCGCGGCCGACGCGCTCGAGGTACTGCCCGTTGCGCGTGTCGATCTTGATGACGTCTCCGATGCTGATGAAGAGCGGGACGTTGATGCTGGCGCCGGTCGAGATCTTGACCGGCTTGGTGGCGCCGGTGGCGGTGTCGCCGCGGAAGCCCGGGTCGGCCTCGACCACCTTCTGTTCGATGAAATTCGGCAGCGAGACGTCGACGGCGCGCCCGTTGAAGAACAGCACCTCGACGTTGATGTTCTCGGGCATGAAGTCGGATTGATCGCCCACGGTGCTCTTGGGGATGTGCACCTGATCGTAGGTGGTGGTGTCCATGAAGACGAACGAGTCGGCGTCGCCGTAGAGATACTGCATGGTCTTGGTCTCGACGTCGGCCGGCTCCAGCCGCTCGCCCGAACGGAGGTTCCGCTCGAGGACCGCCCCGGTGAGCAGGTTCTTCATCTTCGTCCGGGTAAAGGCCGCGCCCTTGCCGGGTTTGACGAATTGAAACTCGACGACGGTGTAAGGCGAGCCGTCGAGCATGATCTTGAGGCCCTTGCGGATATCGGACGTGTCGTACATGAGGACGAGGGATCTAGCCCGCGCGTCCCGCCGCCGTCAAGGCTGGCAAGTCAGGCGGTCGACGTTCCTTGACGCCCGTAGGCATCCTCCAACCTCACGACGTCATCTAGCTCGGTGGTCGAGACCTCGAACACGTCGGTGTCCTCGATCGCGATCATCCGGTGCCGCAGTCCCGGGGTGACGTGGAAGGCTTCGCCCGGCCCCAGTTCCTTGAACTGCGGCGCCTGCCCTTCTTCGAAGTGCTCGAACTGCATTCGCCCCGACCAGACCATGACGGTCTCGTCCTTCTTCAGGTGGTACTGCAGCGACAGCTTCTGACCGGCCTTGATGTGCAGGACCTTGCCGACGT
Source organism: uncultured Myxococcales bacterium (assembly GCA_937889515.1). Classification (GTDB taxonomy): domain Bacteria; phylum Myxococcota_A; class Polyangia; order Fen-1088; family Fen-1088; genus JADGRB01. Next base: position 2,824 of record CALAOV010000323.1, read on the forward strand.
AGCGGTCGGTCACCGCCCAGATCAGCTCGTGCCCCCAAGGCTTTGTGACTGTTTTCATCGGGACCTCGTCGTGGCGGATCAGGGACTCGAACCCCGGACCCGGCGCGTATGAAACGCCTGCTCTAACCAGCTGAGCTAATCCGCCATGCCCGGCGCCGAAAACGCGCGACGGACGGCCCGCGATTTTGCGCGCCGCGCCTTGGCTGTCAAGTCCGATTCGCCGAATTCGCAGCGCAGGCAGGCTATCCGCGATGAAGGCGCGGCGGCGGAATGTATTCGACCGTGGCCATGGGCGGCCCCGGACGCGAGCGGACCAGCAGGCGCACCGCCCCCAGCCCGGCCAGGAAGCCGCCCACGTGGGCCATCCAGGCGACGCCCGACCCGTTGGGCAGCAGAAACTGGGTGAGGAACCAGATCCCCAGAAAGATCCAGGCCGGCAGATCGATGACCGGCCAGAGGAACGGGATCATCACCAGCGTCTCGATCCGGGCGCGCGGGTACAGCATCACGTAGCCACCCAGCACGCCCGCGATGGCGCCCGAGGCGCCGATCATCGGCACCATCGAATCGGGCCTGGCGTAGCACTGAGCCAGCGCGCCGACGGTTCCGACCAGGAGATAGAAGATCGCGTAGCGGATCGAGCCCATCGCCTCCTCGACGTTGTCGCCGAAGAGCCAGAGGAACCACATGTTGCCGATGAGGTGCAGCCAGCCGCCGTGCAGGAAGAGCGAGGTCCAGATGGAGCCGGGGACCGGCAGCAAGTCGCGCGGCCCGACGTCGATGTGGTTGACGATCTCGTAGGGGATGGCGCCCGCCTGCAAGGTCAGAAGGCGTTGTGCGCGTCCATCGAGCTGCCATTCGAAGAAGAACACCACGACGTTCGCGGCGATCAGGAGCAGCGTGACCGCGGGAAACCGCGTGCGCGGATTGTGGTCGCGGATCGGGAAAAGCACCTGACGCGGAAGTTTGACACGAAATCGCCGCGCCGCGCATCTTGACTGTCCGCGACGTCACCCCTATAACGCCCGTTAAAGATGCGGCTTTACAGCGGGAAAATTCCTTTGGTGGGCACGGAAATCGTCAAGAGTCTGGTCGACTCGGGCGACATCGAGGTCACCGACCGGGCCGAGGCTGAGATGGACGTCCAGGCGGTGCTCAAGGAGTACCTGCGCGTCGATCGCGAGATCACCGAGAAGGCCAAGGATCTGCTGCAAAAGCGCAACCTGCCCTACGAGCAGTTCGGGAAGATCAAGCGCACGCTGGCCGGCGAGAAAGCGTTCGGCCTGGGCGAGGACGGGCTCGAGTGGATGACGACGCAGATGATCGAGTCGTTCATGCAGTCGCCCCACATCGAGGAGATCTACGTCGAGGACACCGTCCTGCGAAAGCGGATGGGCGACATCCTCAAGAAGCACATGCAGGTCGACGACGAGCTCGACGAAGAGGTCCGCCGCCGGATCAAGAACCTGGAAGAAGGAACCTCCACCTGGGAGGTCGAGTACGGCAAGGTTCTCGATCAGATCAAGCGGAACCGCGGTCTCGATCAGTAGCGCCCGGCGACAGTCCGGCGATCGTGTTCGCTAGCGCCGCTCGGGACGTCCCGGCGGCCGCGGGCGGCGGCGGGGCTCGATCTCCGACACCTGCCGGGGAGGCGCCGCGGGAGCCTGGGACGGGGCGCGGCTGGCGGCGGGCTCAGGTTTCGGGGCGACGGGCGGCGACCGGCCGTCTCCCGTACCCGGGACGATCGGTGACGGCGCGCGATCCCTGGCGCCGGCGACCACCGCGCGAACCAGCCGGTCGATGGCCCGCGCGACGCCCGCCAGGTGCGCCCCCTCCACCAGGAAGCCCGGCGAGGTGTAGACCCGCGCCTTCTGGTCGGCGATGACGTCGTCGACGGTCGACGGACGTACGTCGGCCCCCATGATTGCGGCGTGCTTCGACGCGGGCGTCCCCCGCGGGCCCAGCGTCACGCGGACGCCCGCGACCGGCCCCAGGACCCGGGCCGCCAGCAGCGCGGAGAGCCCGAGGAACCCCATGGGCCGGTGCGCCGCCAGCAACGCGCGCAGGAGGCGCGCGATCTCGGGATCGACCTGGCAGAGCTCGTGCTTGTCGGCGTAGTTCGACAGCAGCGTTCCGGCGCCCTCCCCGCCTGGAATCAGCAGCGCATCGATCGCGCCCGCGTCGAGCGCCGTCAGCGGCAGGATCGGCGCGCCGGCCAGGCGGGCCGCTTCGCTACGGATGTTGCGCGGCGCGCCCGTGGCGGCGCCGCCCAGATGGTCGACGATGACCGCCTGATCGCCGTCGGGCGCGGCGCAGACGGCCACCGCGCCCGCGCGTTCGATGACCAGCAGCGCGAGCAGGACCTCGGCCGGATCGCTGCCGTCGCGGCGGCCGCAGCCCGAAAGGATCACCCCCACCCGCTTGGCCATTGCCCTACCCGTCTACCACGGCGTCGGCGGGAACGTGCCGCTCTCGATGGCCGAACGCGCCCGCCGCGCCAGGTTCAAGTAGTGCTCGAGGTTGTGCACCGTCGCCAGCCGATAATAAAGGAGCTCCTTGGCATGATAGAGGTGCGCCAGGTAGGCCCGGCTGTACGTCGCGCAGCACTCGCAGGCGCACCTCTCTTCGACCGGTTGGGGATCGCCGCGGTGCTGGGTGTTGGCGATGTTGAGCCGGCCACCGCGCACGAAGAGCTGGCCGTTGCGCGCGTTGCGGGTGGGCATCACGCAGTCGAACATGTCGATCCCGGCGCCGATCGCTTGCCAGATGTCCTCGGGCGTTCCCACCCCCATCAGGTACCGGGGCCGCAAGGCGGGCATCTCCGCCGCCACCTGGTCGATCACGCCGTGCATGATCTCCGGCGCCTCCCCCACGCCGAGCCCGCCCAGAGCGAAGCCGTCGAACGGCAGCGCGGCCAGCTCGCCCAGGTGCGCCCGGCGCAGATCCAGGTGCACGCCCCCCTGGACGATCCCGAAGCGAAGCTGCGGCTGTCCCGGCGGCGGCGCGACCGCCAGGCAGCGGCGGGCCCAGCGGGTAGTGCGCGCCATGGCGGCTTCGATCACCTCGCGCGGCGCATCCGAGGGCGGACACTCGTCGAAGGCCATCGCGATGTCGCTGCCGAGCAGCGCCTGGATCTCCATGGCCCGCTCCGGCGTCAGGCGTTGCGGCGCCCCGTCGATGTGCGAGCTGAAGGTCACGCCGTCGTCGTCGACGGTCCGGCGCGCGCGCAGGCTGAACACCTGATATCCGCCCGAGTCGGTGAGGATGGCCCGCGACCAGCCCATGAAGCGGTGCAGGCCGCCGAGCGCCGCGATCCGCTCGGCCCCCGGCCGCAGGGCCAGGTGGTAGGTGTTGCCCAGAATGACCCGGGGTCCGAGCCGCTCGAGATCGCCGGACGAGAGCGCCTTGACGGTCGCCTGCGTGCCGACCGGCATGAAGACGGGCGTCTCGATGGGGCCGTGCGCCGTCTCGATCACCCCGGCCCGCGCCCGGCCCGCTCGCGCCGAAACGCGAAAGGCCCCCAGCGGCGGCGACGCGTTCGACCCGTCGCCCGCGTTCACGGTGAGCGTCCGGTGATGAACATGGCGTCGCCGTAGCTGTAGAAACGATAGCCGAGCCGCACCGCCTCCTCGTAGGCCTCGAGGACCCGCTCGCGTCCCGCGAACGCCGCCACCAGCATCAGCAACGTCGATCTGGGGAGGTGGAAATTGGTGACAAGGTCGGTGACGACCTCGAAGCGCGCGCCCGGCAGCAGAAACAGATCGGTGGACCCTTGCCCGGCGACGACCGCGCCGTCGTGTGCGCGGGCCGACGCCTCCAGGGTCCGGACCACCGTGGTGCCGACCGCGACCACCGGCCGCCCAGCCGCCCGGGCCCGGGCGATCGCCGCCGCGGCCTCGGCCGAAATTCGAAAATGTTCGGCGTCCATCTGGTGCCGCTCCGGATCGTCGGTCTTGACCGGTCGGAAGGTGCCGGGACCGACGTCCAGGGTGATGAAGGCGATCTCGTGACCGGCCGCGACCGCCGCCGCCAGCAGCTGGGGCGTGAAGTGCAGGCCCGCCGTCGGCGCGGCGACCGCCCCCGGTGCCGCCGCGTAAACGGTCTGGTAGCGGGTTCGGTCGTCGACCGCCGGCGCGTCGCGGCCGGCCCGACGGCGCGCGGCCTCGATGTAGGGCGGCAGTGGTACCTCGCCGATCGTTTCCAGCGCCGCCAGGAGCGAAGGTCCAGGACCCGATGCCCGCAGGGTCGCCCAGCCGTCGTGTGCCGGGCGTCGCTCGCCGGGCTCGATCTGAACGCCGCCGCCGACGTCGATGGCGCCGGTCGCGTGGTGCCGGCCGAGGCCCCGGGTCAGCCCTTCCCAGCGCTCGCTGAACCGGCCCGGATCGGCCGGCTCATTCAAAATGCGACGCGTCAGCAGAAATTCGACAGCCCCACCGGAGGATTTTCGTCCCCGCAGCCGCGCCGGGAAGACCCGCGTGTCGTTGAGCACCAGCAGGGCGCGCGGCGGTAGATGCGCGAGAAGATCCAGAAAATGCAGGTGTTTGCGTGCGCCGGTCGCCCGCTCCATGACCAGGAGGCGAGCCGCGTCCCGCGCCTCGGTCGGCGCGGCCGCGATGCGATCGGGCGGAAGGAAGTAGTCGAAGCTCGCGGTCTCCAAACGGGTTGCTCTCTGCAAGGCACTTTACAAAACTTCGGATCTCCATAATACGATCACCTTCACTTCCCCACATGACCATCCTCAAGGCGCATTTTCCCAGCGGGGCCGCATTTTTGTCCCGTTACCTGCCCGAGCTCCCCCAGGGGGGCATCTTCTATCCCACCCGCCGCGCCCTGGCGATCGGGGAGACGGTCGTGGTGGCGATCCGGCTCGGTCGCAGGCGCAGCCCCACCCTGATTCGGGGACAGGTCGCCTGGCGACGGCCCGGCAAGCACAGCACCAAGGTCAAGGCCGGGATCGGCATCGAGTTCCTGGAGACCGAGACGCAGGCGCGCGCGTACCTGCTGGGCGTGGCGCGCGGCGACTCCGCCGAGATGGTCGCGCGCCGGCACCAGCGGCTGCCCGTCGAGCTACCCGTTCTCTGGCAGGTGCAGGGCATCCTGCAGGACAACGCCGGCACGTTGCGCGACATCGGCCGCGGCGGCGCTTTCGTTCGGACCGAGGAGCCTTTGCCGACCATCGGTGATGTGGTCCTGAAGGTCTCGCCTCCTGGCGCCGAAGTGGCCATGCCGCTGTCGGCGCGCGTGGCCTGGAAGGGTCACCCGGGCGGCGAGAACGGATTCGGCGTCGAGTGGAAGGCGCGCGACGCGGGCGGCACCCGGCGCATCAAGGAGCTGGTCCGTCGCATCGAAGCGCAGGGCACCCACGCCTTCGCCCGCGGCGTGTAAGTCGCGGCTCGGCCCGCTCGGTCGGGTCGCACGCGGCCGGCGCGTTCGGCCGGCCCGCTACTGGAGGTCGAGCGCGTAGAGGGAGCCGCTGTTCGACAGCACGTAGAGGCGCTGTTGCGCTTCGTCGAGCGTCGGCGCCGCGCAGATGCCGTGGCCGGGATTGAACACCTCCAGCAGATCGCCGGCGGTCCGGTCGACCACGAAGAGCCCCGCGCGGCTGCCGCTGAAGATGAGATAGCGTCCGACGACCAGCGGTCGGGTCAGATCGCCGGCCTCGGTCAGCCCCTGGCGCCACAGGACGTGCCCATCGAGATCGGCCGAGTGGAGTCCCTGTCGGGGCGCCACGAAGAAGAGGCGCCGGTCCGAGACCGTGACGTCGCCGACCCCTTCGATGCCCAGGCGCCACTTGGTGGTCCCGTCGTGCAGGTCGATCGCGTACAGGCCGCCGGAGTACGACGAGACGTAGGCCAGATCTCCCGCCAGCGTCGCCGTCGTGTCGACGTCGACGAACTGTTCGGAGGCCGTCGCCAGCGAGCGCGCCCAGATCACCTCGCCGCTCTGCGCCGAGAGCGACACGAAATATCCGTCGGCGAAGCCGGTCAGAAGCTGCGTCCCCGACAGGCGTGCGCCCGCATAGCCGTGGATGGTGAAGCCCTCGGGCATCTCGCGCTCATATTGCCAGCGCCATTTTCCGGTGGCGGCCTCGAGCGCCATGACGCGGTCGGCGGCGCTGCTGACGTAGATGAGATCGGTTCCGATCTCGGGCGGGCGCTCGAACGCGCCCTTGCCGTGGTAGGTCCACCGGATGGCGCCCGAGCTGGGATCGATGGCGTAGAAGGTGCCGTCGTCCGCGCCCACGTAGACCTGGCCGCGGGCGGCGTCGTAGCGGGCGGTGCTGTCCACGCCCCCCGAGACGCCGGTGACCCAATCGACGTGGCCGGTCGCGGGGGCGATGCCGGCGACGTTTCCGGCGCGCGTCCCGATCACCAGGTGGCCGCCCGCGAGCGTGCCGGTGGCGCATTCTTCCGGCGCGGGCTCGAACAGCCCGTGCTCGTGCAAGGTGGAGCGCCAGACCAGATGCAGCACGCCCGCCGGGTGTGCCGGAGACTCGACCCCTTCCACGCGCCGGGCGGTCGCGGCGGCGCAGCCGGTCACGGCAGCCACCGCCACCGCGAGGATCCCGCGCACGGTCACTTCAGCTCGAGCGAGGCGAGGCGATTCGTGATCTCTTCGCGCAACGACGAGGTGGGGTTCTTGTCCAGCACCTCTTTATAGAGCTTCGCGGCGTCTGCCGGGTTGCCTCGAAGCTCCGCCAGGCGGGCCTGGTGGTAGAGCGCGCGGTCCTTGTAGAACCCGTCCATATCGCGGGCGTCGTCGCCCAGCTTGGAGAGCACCCGCTGCGCGTCGTCGAGCCGTCCCTGGCGCTCGTACCCGTAGCCGAGCCCTTCTCGCGCCAAGAAGCGCAGGTGGTTGTCGAGGTGGCCGGCCAGCAATTTCTCGTAGGTGGCGACGGCCTCATCGGTTCGGTCGAGGTCGAGCAGCAGGTTCCCGCGCGCCAGCATCGCCTCGTCGATGAGGGGCTTGTGGGTGGAGCCGAAGGTCCCGTCGAGCTCCCGCAGGGCCGCCTCGAGCCGCTCTTTTTCGGTCGCGAAGTGCGGGAGCCCATCGTCCTTGGGCGTCGCGCCCGGGACGATGAGATCGGCGGTCTCGATCTTCTCCACCCGATCGAGCGCGTCGGACGCGGCGATCGCGTGCCGCTCGCCGAGCTGCGTGATCACGATCGAGCCGGCGACCACTGTCCCCAGCGCTGTGGCGCCGATGATCAGGGCCCGGGTGTGGGACGAGGCGAACCGGTCAACCGCCGACGCCGTCCGGGTCCAAAACCCGATGAACTCGTCCGGCTGCCGGAGCTGCTTCCTGCTGAGCTTCTTGTTTGGCACCGGAGGGGGAGATAACAGAGCCACCCCGGCCGGTCAAATGGGTGGGGAGGCATCGCCCCTGGCGCATCGCATGTATAGTCGGGGCAGCGTGAGGCTGGCGGCCGCTTTCGTTGCGTTCTCGATCTGGGCGGCGACCGCGGGAAACGCCTGGGCGGCCGGCCGGGACGAGTGGCAGCTGTCGCTGCGCGAGGGCGCGGCGAGGGTGAGCGTCGACGGGCGGACACCCTGGGGGGACGCCACAGCGCTCGACCTGGAATACGGGTTTCTCGACGCCTGGGCGGTCCGCGCCTCGCTCGAGGGCTCGGTTCACTCCGTGAGCGGGAACGCGCAGACGGGCCTGCCGGGGGGGACGATCCACACCGGCGCCGCGCTGGTCGGCGTCACCTATACGGTCGACATCCTGCGCCTCGTCCCCTACTTCGACCTCGAGATTGGCGTCGTGGAGATCGGCGGCGCGGTGGTCGCGCGGGTGCCACACAAGCTGGTCTCGGAGCTCGGCGCGGGCGGCGACTACTTCATCACCCACCGGGTCACCGCGGGCTTGAGCTTCCAGTACCTGTATGGCCCGCTCGATCTGCTCGAGAACCCCCGGGAGTTCGGCAACTCGCCCTTCATCTTCTCTGTGACCGCCCGCCTTTCGTGGATTTTCTAGCGCTGGGCGGCGCCTGGCGGAGCTTCTGCTTGTGCGCGCGGAACATGAGGCGCAGCGGTGCGCCTTCGAATCCGTAGGCCTTGCGGAGCTGGTTGACCAAGAACCGGCGGTACGAATAAGCGACCTCGGCCGGGTGGTTGGTGCTGACGAAGAAGGTCGGCGGGCGCACGCCCGCCTGGGTCGCGTAGTAGATGCGGACATGGCGGCCGGCCCGACCGGCCGGCGGCGGCTTGTGGGCGACGATCTCCTCGATGAGCTGGTTCAGCTCGCCGGTGGAGATCCGGCGCGAGGCCTGTTCGAAGATCCGCGTCGCCTCGCCGAGGATCGCGGTGACGCCGCCGCGGGTGACCGCCGAGGTCAGCAGCACGGGCGCGTAGCTCAGGAACGACAGCGTCTCGCGGGTGGTCTCGACCTTGGCGTCGATGGCGGCGCGGCCCACCAGATCCCGCTTGTTGAGCACCACCAGCGCGGCGCGCCCCGACTCCTCGATGAGGCTGGCGAGCTTCGCGTCCTCGGCGGTCGCGCCCATCCGCGCGTCGATCACGAGCGCCGCGACGTCACACCGTTCGAGCTGATCGCGCGCCATCTTGGCGGCGACGTGCTCGGTGAGGGTGTCGATCGCCCGGCGGCGGCGCATCCCGGCCGTGTCGACCAGGACGTACTCGCGTCCCGCAAAGGAAAAGGGGGTGTCGATCGGATCGCGGGTGGTCCCCGGCTGGTCGTGGACCAGCACCCGCTCTTCGCCGAGCAGACAGTTGACCAGCGACGACTTGCCGACGTTGGGCTTGCCGACGAACGCCAGCCGCAACGGCGTCGGGCGCTCGGCTCCGACGGGCTCCGCCGCGCCGGCCGCGCCCGAGGCGGCGGGCTCGTCCTGGCGTTTGGGCTTGGGCGGCGGCAGCTTGGAGACCACCGCGTCGAGGAGCGTCCCGATGCCGCGGCCGTGACTGGCCGAGACGGAGAAGACCTCCGGGAACCCCAGCGAGAAGGCCTCGGCCGCCGCCGCCTCGCCGCGATCGGAGTCGACCTTGTTGGCGGCGATGAGCACGGGCCGGCCCGAACGTCGCAGCAGGTTCGCCACGTCGGCGTCGACGGTGGTCACGCCTTCGCGCGCGTCGACCACGAAGACCACCAGATCGGCCTCGTCGAGCGCGCGCAAGGTTTGTTGCCGCATGGCCCCCAGGATCCCGGCCGCGGAGGGATCGAGCCCGCCGGTATCGACCACCCGAAACTCCTTGGGTCCCCAGTCGGCGACGCCGTAGCGGCGGTCGCGGGTCACCCCCGGGACGTCCTCGACCAGCGCCGGCCGCCCACCAACCAGGCGGTTGAAGAGCGACGACTTCCCCACATTGGGTCGGCCAACCAGCGCCACCAGAGGGAGCTCGGGACGATCCGGGTCGGGCCGGCCGCGAAGGCCACGTCGCGGCGTAAACCCGGGCTGCACGGGCTGCACCGCATCGACGACGGTCTCCGCCGGCTCGCCGGGAGCGGCGGGATTGGCGCGGGCGGGCGGCGCCGGACGCTTGGCGCGCCCGGGACGTTTGCTGGCGTGGTACTTCACGCCCGGTATCCGAGCGCGGCCAGAGCCGCCGGCGAGGTCGTCCAGTCGGGCTGGACCTTGACGTGCAGCTTGAGATGCGCCGGCCGCTGCAGCAGATCGCTGATCGCGGCGCGGGCGCGCGTGCCGACCTCGCGGATCATCGCCCCACCCTTGCCGAGCACGATCGCCCGCTGGCTCTCGCGCTCGACCACGATGTTGGCCGAGATCACCACGTCGGACGCGCGCTCCTCCCAGTTGTCGACCTCGATGGCGATGGCGTACGGGACCTCCTGGCGCAGCGTCAGAAAGAGCTGCTCGCGAATGAGCTCGCTGGCCAGGAATCTCTCGGTGCGGTCGGTCAGCATGTCCGGGCCGTAAAGCGGCGCCCCCTCGGGCAGGAGCGCCCAGAGCTCGCTGACCAGCCGATCGACGTTGGTGCCGCTGCGGGCGGAGATGGGGACCAGGGCGCGCAACTCCTTGCGCTCGTTCCAGCGCTCGAGCGCCGGCAAGAGCGACGCCTTGTCCTTCAGCGTGTCGACCTTGTTGATGGCGAGGATCACCGGACAATGCGCGTCGCAGAGGCCGCGGAGGATCGCGTCCTCGGCGTCCCCCGGACGGTCGGTGCCGGCCTCGATGAGCAGGAGGGCGGCGTCCACCTCGGGGATGATGCCCAGGGCCTCGCTGACCATGAACCGGTTCAGCTCTTTCTTGGCGCCGTGGACCCCAGGCGTGTCGACGAAGACGATCTGGCCGCGCTCGGCGTTATAAACACCCAGGATCCGGTTCCGCGTGGTCTGGGGCTTGGGCGTCACGATCGCCAGCTTTTCGCCGACGATCTGGTTGAGCAGCGTGGACTTGCCGACGTTGGGACGGCCCAAAATTGCGACAGTGCCCGCGACGGTTTTCATGGGGGCTTCTATATAGCGCAGATGTCATGTTATCCGGAGGTATGCGCGTATTCGCTGCGCTGGTCACACTGGCCATCGCCCCCGCTCTGGCCGCTGCCGCTCTGGCGGCACCTACCCTGCAACTGACCGCCGGGACCGGCGGCGCGATCGAGATCCGGAACGGCGCGGATCGGATCGTCCACCTGGATCCCAAGACGCCGGCCCTGCGGCGCGGAACCCCGTCGCTGCGCGAGCTGGTTGTCGCGGGCCACCGGCTGGCGGAGCTGCGGATTCCGATCCGCGGCACGGCCGGCGAAGAAGTCTGGATCGGCGAGGTGGATGGAGGTGGGGGAAGCAAGCGGCGGGTGCTCTGGTCCGGCACCACCGGTCCCCGCGACGTCGACGGCGAGAGCGCGATCGGGGTCGAGGTGACCCCCGAGCGGGTGACCGAGTATCAGACCGCGCCCCAGATCACCCGCTGCGACGGCCAGCCGCCGCGGCTGTTTCCGCGTGCCTACGACTTCGACGCCGGACGCTTCCGCCCGATCCTGGCGCCGCTGCCGCCGCCGGGCATCGAGAAGCTGGTGGCGCACCGGGGCGATCCGGCGATGCCGGCGGGGCGCCCGGTCGCCGACTTTCACTGGATCGCCGCCTCCACCACGCGCGCGGCAGGCAGCGACGCGCGCGCGCTGACGGCGCCCGTCGAGCTCGACGACGGCAATCCGGCGACCTCCTGGGCCGAGGGGCTGGGCAGCGACGGTCGCGGGGAGTTCCTCACCGCCCGCGCGGCCGCGGCCGGGTACGCGGTCGCCGGCCTGCGGATCCTGCCGGGAGACGGCGCGAGCCTGGCGGCGTTCCGCACCGGCAATCGCCTGCGGCGGTTTCAGATCGCGCTGGGACCCGCGCCCGAGCAGCGCTTCGACGTCGAGATCCCGGATGACCCGGCCGCCGACCAGGCGCATTGGCGCGATCCGTACTGGGTTCCGCTGCCGAAGCCGATGGTGTCGTCCTGCCTGACGGTGGTCGTCACCGAGGTGGTGCACGGCACCGGCGCGGCGCCGCCCAAGAGCTACGGCACCACGGCCATCGGCGAGCTGGCGATCTTCACCAACGCCGATGGACCCGACGGCGCGAACCGGCTGGTGAGCGATCTGGCGGCCGCCCCCGACTGCGCGGCGCGCCTGCCGCTGGTGATCGGGCTCGGCGAGGCGGCGGTGCTGCCGGCGGCCCAGGCGGTCCTGACGGCCAAGGGAGCCGCGCGCGAGTGCCTGGTCGAGGCCCTCACGACGCTCGAGCCGGTCCCGAAAAATCCGATCGTCCTCGAGGCGCTCACCGCGGCCGTGAGCGGCGCCAGCGAGAAGGAAGAGCGGATGGTGGGCGCCGCGCTGGCGCGCGTGCCCGACCTGGCGGTTTCACCGCTCGGCGAGCTGCTCTCGTCGGCGATCGCGTCGGCCGACGATCGCGCGCGGGCGGCGCGCCTGCTGGGCGGGATCGACGACGAGAGGGCCGCTGGCGCGCTCCTGGCCGCGGTCGGCAGCGGCGCGCCCGCGCTGCGCGGCGAGATCGTCGAGGCGTTGGGCCGGTCGGGGCACCTGCGCGCCGATCCGGTGCTGGCCGCCTTTGCGAAGGCCGAGCAGAAGGACGATCGCGCGTCCGGACGGGCCGCCGATCTCCTGCGTCTGTTCCCGGCGAGCGTGAAGCGCGATCCCGGCAGTCGCGCCGCCGCGCTGGCCGCGCTACGGGGGGCGCTGGCGCCCGACCGGGCCTTCGAGGTTCGCGGTCGCGCCATCATGGCGCTGGGGGTGTTCGGCGGGGGGGGCGATCCCGCGGTCCTGGTGGGGTTGCGGACGGGATCGGACGATCCTGTCCTGCGATTTTTGGCGACGCGCGAGCTCGGCGACCTGAAAACCGGCGCGGGCGCCCCGGCGGCCGCCGTCGATCCCCGGCCGGCGCTGCGCGCGGCGCTGGAAGATCCGGATCCGAGGGTGCGCGAGACCGCGGCGTCGGGGCTGGGAAACCAGGCCGACACCGGCGCCACGGCCGCCCTCATCGCCGGCGCCAAGCAGGAGCCGTGGCCGTTCGTTCGTCGCGCCGAGATCGAGGCGCTCGGCCGACTCTGCGGCGCCGGCGCGGGCGATCTCCTGCTCCGGGCGACCGAGCGCGACGTCGACGAGGTTCGTCGGGCGGCGCTGGTCGGCCTCGCCCGTTGCAAGGATCCGCGCGCCCACGTCGTTCTCCTGCACACGCTGGATCGACGCACCGACAACGCCTCGCTGCGCGAGCTGGCCGCGGGCCTCCTCGGTGAGCTGGGGGGCCCGGCGACCGCCGGCGAGATGGTGACGGCGCTGCGGCGGATCGTGGTCGAGTCCGAGGCGGATCTCGCCATCGAGGGTGTGGCGGTCGCCACCCTGCGCGCCGTGGCGCATCTGGGCGGCGCGGAGGCCGTCGCGGTCGCGGTCGCGCTGGCCGCCGACACCCGCCACCCCTTCCAGACCGCGGCGGTCGAGGCGCTCGCGGTTCTCTGCGATCCCGGCAGCGGCCGCGCGACGCTCGAGAAGCTGGCCGCCGCTGGCGAGACCCCGCTCGCGCGGACTGCCGCGCGCGCCGGAAAACGCTGCGCCCCGAAGTAGCGCGGTGGCTTAGCCCAAGCCCGCCAGCGCGGCCTTGAGGTCGACGTTGTTGGCGTCGATCTCCAGACCGCGCTCGAACATGTTCTTGGCCTTGGGGATCTCGTTGGCGAGGACATGCATGCGGCCCAGCATCAGGTAGACCTCGGCCTTGGAGACGCCGGCCGTCGCGCCGTCGAAATTCTGCAGCAGCAGCGAGCGATAGAATTTTCGGGCCGCGTCGAAGTCGCTGCGACGGTAGGCCAGACGGCCGAGCGCGGCGATGGTGGCGGGATAGCTGGGATCGAGCTTGTAGGCCGCGTTGAAGCTGGCCGCCGCCGCCTCGACATCGCCGCGGGCCTCGGCGATCGCGCCCAGGCGGGTGTGCCAGCGCGCCGTGTCCTTGCCGCGCTTGGCCTTGCTGAGCTCCCCGATGAGCTCGCCGATGATACGCGCCGCCTCGTCGACCCGGCCGCCGCCGAGCAGCGCCAGCGCGAGCTGCTCGCGGCCGCCGATCTCCTTGGGATCGAGCGCGACCAGCCGCTCGAGGTAGGGCAGCGCGGCCGACGGTTGGGCGAGCGGTCCGCTGTAGAGCGCGGCGATCTCGCGGAGGCGGCGCCGGCGCTCGTCGTCGTCGACGGCCGTCTCGAGGCCGAGCGCCAGCAGGTGGGCCAGCCGCTCTTCGTCCTTGGCGTCTCGCGCGATCGTCTCGAGCGCCTCCAGCGTCGGCCGGTGGCCGGGGTCGGCGTCGAGCGCCCGCAAGAGCGCGGTCTCGATCTCGCCGGGGTCGGCCCCCTTGGCACGCAACGTCCCGGCGTTGCGGAACTGGATCTCGGCGATCTCGGCCGGCGTGCTGGCATTTTCGGCGGCGCGCTCCAGAGCGGCCCCCGCGTCGTCCCAGCGCTCGGCTTTCTCGTGAAGCCGCGAGAGCGAGAGCAGAGCCGCCACGTTGGTCGGCGCGACCTCGAGGACCCGCTCGAGCGCTTCGGCGGCGCTTTCGGGCGAGTCCAGCTCCGCCTCCCAGACGTCGGCTATGGCGACCCGCAGCGCCAGCTCGGTCGGCTTGCGGCCGGCCGAACCCTCCATGTCCGCGTGCTGGCCGAGCACGTCGACGAGATCGTGCCAACGATCGTTGGCGCGCAAGATTCGCTCGAGCTCGAGGTAGGCGAAGCCGTTGGTCGGCTCGACGTCGAGAAGCTGGCGCAGAAATCCGACCGCCTGGTCGACGTCGGACAGCTTCTGCTCCGCGTTGCGCGCCAGCTTGAGCAGGACCGCGACCTGATCGGGGCCGGCGACGGCGCCCAGGCGGCGCAACAGGACCTCCTGCAGCGTCGACCAATCCTCCCGGCGATCTTCGATGGCCTCCAGCGCCGACAGCGCGAGCGCGTCGTCGGGCGCGGCGTCGAGCGCTTCCCGGTAGGCGTCGGCGGCGCCATCTAGATCGTCGAGCCGGCCAAGGCGCAGCTCGCCGACGCGAGACCACAGGGCCGCCCGCTGTCGCGGATCGTCGGTGAGGCGCGCGCGCTCGGCCAGCACCGCGCCCAGCTCGGGCGCCTGCCCCAGCGCCTCGTGAAGTCTGGCCAGCTCGCCCAGCGCCTCCAGATCCTCCTCGTCGGAGGCGCGCAGGCGCTGGAGCGCGGCGATCGCGGCCGGCAAGGCCCCCAGGGTTTCATGGAGGCGCGCGGCCTCGAGCAGCCAGCCCC
>CALAOV010000324.1 GCA_937889515.1 uncultured Myxococcales bacterium
GAGATTGGTCAGTGACTGGGGTTCAGACGTGTGCTCTTCCGATCTGGCGAAGGCGCCGCCGGACGTTTGTCCAGACCCGGCAGCGGCGGGGGGGTCGGCCGCTTCTGGCGCGGCTGCGCGCTCGGGAGGAGATCCACCTCGCTGAGGCTCTGCGTGATGTTCGCCCGGTCACCCGCCAGGCTGGAGATCGGCGGCGTCACCCCCGGGGGACCCGGCAGAGGGGACGGCGACGGCGCGGAGGTCATGATCGCGGCGGACGATGTGGCCTCGGCCGGCTCGACCACTTCGCCCTGCCCGACCACCGCGGCCGATACCGCCCGGGCGCGCGCCACCGTTCCGGCGGGCGGCGCGACCGGCGGCAAGATCGAAGGCGGGATCGGAGGCAGCGGCTGCCCGTCGAACGGCGCCTCGGGAGCGGTCGATACCGGCGCCCGGGCAGTCGTGGTCGGCGGCGCGTCGACCGGGCCGGGCGCGGCGGCGAGCGCGGCGGCCGCTTCCCGTGCCTCGGCCTCGTCGCGCAGGCGCGCCTCGTCGACCACCTTCTTCATCTGGTCGCGACGCTTGAGCTCATCCGGGTGTAGCGTCACGGCGTCGCGCAGCTCCTCGAACGGTTTGCGAAACGAGTCGTCGAGGGTGATCTCGCTCTTGATGTCGGAGGTCGCCTTACGAATTTCGCGGATGAGCTTCCCGAGACCGGTCGCCAGGTCGGGAAGCTTCGCGGGACCCAGGAAGATCAGGGCGAGCAGCAGGATCACGGTGATCTCGCCCATTCCGAGATTGAACACGTCTGAAATTTAACTCCATAGATGACGAAGAAACAATGCGCGTGGCGAAAACAGACCCGATTTAGACGGCCCGGAACAGATCGATCTGGCTCGGCGGCCCCAGGTTGTACACGTCGAGACCACGCCCGCGCAGCTGCTCGGCCAGATCGTCCCCGGTCGCGCCGACCAGCGCCACCTCCGCGGCGCCGGTCGCCTCGACGTAGCGCAGGAGCCCGGCGAAATCGGCGCCGAGCGGAAAGGTGAGGCCGCCCGAGACACCGAGGCGCGCGCGCCTGCCCGGATCGCCGGCCTGGGGCGACACCAGCACGAGACTGGGTGAACGCGATCCGACGATGTGCGGCCGAGCGGCCCCCGCGGGCCAGAGCAGGACCTCGTTCGACGCCAGGCGACCCGCGAATCGCTGGAGCGCCGGTGCCGGCAGCTTGGCCCGCTTGAAGATTGCCGCCGCGTCCATGATCGCACGATGGGCCCGCAGCGGAATTCCGTCGGCGTCGAGGCTCAGACCCGCCGTCAGCGCCAGCGCCGGCGACTCCACCGCCAGGACCGGCGCGCCGCCGGCGGCCAGCAGCTCGCGCACCGTCTGGCGCAGGCCGGCCTCCGCGGCCGCGCGCGCCGGAAACACCACCCCCGGCACGGCCAGGCGCGCGTCCAGACAGAGGGCATCCGCGGCCCGCACCTCGGCCCCCTCACCGATCGGACCCGCATAGACGATCCGCCGGCCGCCCCGTTCACAGAGCAGCGACGCCGCCCCGGGCAGATACCCGGACGGAAAGATCTCGAGTCGCATGTCGCCGAGCGCGAACGGACGCCCGTAGGCGGCGATCAGGGCCTGCGCGCGCAGCCGGTCACCGACGGGGCCCAGCAGCGTCAAGGTCGTGTCGGTCGACAGGATCTGTCGCCGGCCGCCACCGACCCGCGGCAGCCCGCGCCGACCCCGCGCCCCCAGCACCGGCGCGTGCGAGAGAAAAACCAGATCGCTGCCGGCCGACGCGTCGCAGGCGACGACGCTCCCGGCGATCCGGACGCCGGCCCGGTAGGCGAAGGTGCGGCTATTTTTCCTGGAGGCGTCCATCGGCTGCAGCTTCGAGCGCTGGCGGGCCGCCACTATATGTTGCTCGGGGCCGAACCGGACCTGTAAGCTGCGCCTGCAGATGGATCCCGCCAGCCCTCGATTCCGCCAGGATCTGGCCGTGTCCAACACCGAAGCGGACGGCGTCCCGTGCGTCGACGTGCGCGACGCCAAGACGGGTGCCACCTTCCGTTTCTACGATTTCGAATACAAGCTGGCTCTGCAGCTCAATGGTCAGCCCCTGGCGGCCGTGATCGCCTGGGCCTCGATGACCTTCGGGGTCGACCTGACGGCCGAGGGAATCGGCGAATTTTCCGGGCGTCTCTCCGAGCTGGGGTTCCTCGAGGCCGGCGCCGGACCGGCGACCTCCGACACCGATAGCGCCGAAGACGAATGGATGTCTCCGCAGGGGGCCAAGACGGCCCAGTTCGAACCCGATCCGGCCATGCTCGCCGGATCGCCCGAGGCCACGCCCGACCGCACGCCGGTCGCGTCGCTCGACCTTCTCGACCTGGATCTCGCTCTGGGAACGAAGACCGAGCCGGCTCTTCCGGCGGTCGCCATCGATCGCGCACCGCCCGTGGCGGCGCCGGTTGCGGTCGCGCCGCCGGTCGCGGTCGCGGCGCAGGCGGGTCCGGCCGCACCGACCGGCCCCGCCAGCGCGTCCGAATCGGGCAAATCCCGCTGGGCCCTGGATCTCGACGGCGCGCTGCAGGCGCCCGACTCACCGGCCGTGGTCACGGCGGCCGCGGCGACCTCGCCGCCGGCGGCCAAGGAAATCGCGCTGCCCCCCCGCCCCGTCGCAACGCCGACTCCCGCCGGGATCCCCGAGCGGCGCCAGCCCCCCCCGCCCGACGCGGTGGTGATGTCGGGATTCTCCGACGGCGCGGCCAAGCGCGCCGCCGCTCGGTCGAGCGGTCCGGGGCGCATGGTCCTGGTCTTGGTCCTGCTGGGCGGCATCGCCGCCGCGACCGTCGGGTACTACCTCTGGACCCACCAGCGTGCCCCGGCGCCGCAAGCCCTCCGGGTACGGGTCATGAGCCCCAAGCCCAGCGCCGTCTATCGCTGGTTCTCCGGACGCGGCGCGGTCACCGACTACGAAACCTCGACGGTCGCCTTCGCGACGCCCGGACGCCTCAGCGACTTGCTCCCCGCGGGGACCGAGCTCGGCGCGGGCGACGTCATCGGCAAGCTGCAGGGAGCGACCGCGGTGGAGACGGTGCTGGCGCACGATCGATCGCGGGTCGCCTTTTACCGACAGATGCGCGAGAGCATGCAGGCCGCCGGCAACCTCCCCGAGCTGCGACTGACCGAGCTGCGACTGGCCGAAAAGCAGCGCCTGGTCGACGAGACCACCGCCGACCTGGCCCGGTTCACCGTCGCCGCCACCGAGCCCGGCGAGGTGGTCGAGACGCTCGCCAAGATCGGCACGCCGGTCCTGGCCGGCGCCCCCGTCGCCCGCATCAAAGGGCGGCTCCTGCACGGGGCCTTCGATCTGGATGCCGAAGAGCGGGCGGTCTTGGCCAAGCTCGATTTCTGTCGCGTCGAGGTGGTGGGCCTGGGCCCGCGGGCCGACAACACGGCACCACGGCGCGAGAAGACGGCCTCCGCGGTCGCGGATTCGAGCCCGCTCGACGCCCAGGCGGGCCCGCGCTTCGTCGACTGCAAGCTGCCCGCCGGCGACGCGCCCACCGGAGACAAGGTCGAGGTGGCGTTGCCCGGCGATCTGGGGCTGGTCTCCGGACAGCCCCTGCGCCTCGCGCGCCGGCGCTACGACGCGGTCTTCCCGGTGCCCGCCACGGCGCTGGTCGGCGGCGATCAAAAGTCCATCTGGATCGCGGCGCGCGACGGCCGGGCTGAACCGCGCGTGATCGCGGTCGCCGATCTCGGGGACGAGGCTCTGGTCAGCGATGGTCTCCGCGTGGGCGACCAGGTGATCGTCGACCCCCCACCCGGCTTGCAACCGGGCGCCCTCGTCGTCGCGACCCCCTAAACCCCGATCCGCTGAAGGTCGAGGATCGGGGCGCCGTCGCCGCGCGCGGTGGTCAGATCGACGACGCAGTCGAGCGACCAGTCCTCGTCTCCCTCGGCGTCGACGAGAGCCTGCTGGGCCCGGAAACGGCGGGGAGCCGTCTCGTCGATGCGGGTCCGGTCGGGACGCCGCGCCTCGGGGGTGGTGAGGAGCGCCTGGTGCTCGGCCCAGAAGGGCGCCATCTCCGTGGCGAAGCGCTCGGCGGTCCAGGGCTCGGCGGCGCCCGGCGCGACCAGGCGCGCGGCGGCCGGGTAGTCGCGCCTCGCGAGCGCGCGCACCAGCTTGTGCAGCTCGACGCGGATCGCGGCCAGCAGCGCGCGCCGCTCGGCGACCGGATCGACCGCCGGGCGCGCCGCGGCCTTCTTCGTCCGTCGCGTCGGATCGCTGAGGCCTTCCCACTCCTCGAGCAGGCTCGAATCCACGTCGCGCAACAGCGAGCGAAAGTACGCCAGCACCTCCAGCAGGGACTCGGTGCGCGCCGCCACCGGAACGGTCTGCTCCAGCACCCGGAAGACCTGCGAGAGGTGGCGCAGCAACACCCCCTCGCTGCGTTCGAGTCCGAGATCGCGCACGTAATCGTCGAAACTGGTGAACCGCTCGTACATCTCGCGCGCGATCGACTTGGGGTGCACGTTCGCTTCGCCCACCCAGGGGTGCCGCGCCGCGAAGTCGTTGAAGGTGGCGTAGATGAAGTCGCGGTTCGGCTTGGGCCATTCCAGCGTCTCGAGCTCGGCGATGCGCTGCTCGTACTCGACACCGGCGGCCTTCATCTCCGCCATCTTCTGGGTCTTGACCTGGTCGAGCTGCTTGCGCAGGACCGCATCCGGGTTCTCCACGATCGCTTCGACCAACGACAGGACATCCAGTGCGTAGGTCGGCGCCTCGCGATCGAGCACCGCGAGCGCCTCCAGCAGATACAGCGACAAGGTCTGGTTGAGCGAGAAGTCGCGCTGCAGCTCGGCGCTCACCTCGACGATCCGGCCGCGCACCTTCTCCGTCGGAACCACGTCGATGAGGTGCGCCCGCCGCAAGGTGCGAAAGGCCGCCGCCGCCCGCCGACGCTCCGAGCGCTTGTCGCGCGGCCCGCCGTGCGAGCGCCCGATGATCGAGACGAGGCGCCGGTAGCCGCCGCCCGCCGTCTGCGCCTGGAGACAGTTCAGCAGAACGCCGTGGGTGATCTCGAAGCGTGAGGCCAGCGGCTCCGGCGTCCCGCCGATGAGGCGTTCGAACGTCCCACGATCCCAGTGGACGTAACCGCGCGTGGGTGGCTTGTGGGGAACCACCTTCTTGCCGCCGGCCTTCTTGGCGGCGAGGCGCTTGTTCTCGATCGCGTGCGCGGGCGCCTGCGCCACTACGTAGCCGCGATCGTCGAAGCCCTTGCGACCGGCGCGGCCGGCGATCTGATGCAGATCGCGCACGCCCAGGATACCGGTCTTCTCGCCGTCGTACTTGCACAGCTGCGTGAACAGCACGGTCCGGATCGGGATGTTGACGCCGACGCCCAGCGTGTCGGTGCCACTCACCACCTTGAGGAGTCCCTGCTGCGCCAGCCGTTCCACCAAGAGGCGGTATTTCGGCAGCAGGCCCGCGTGGTGGATGCCGATGCCATGCCGCAAAAACCGCTGGAAGTCCTTGCCGTAGGGCGAGTCGAACGCCGCGTCGGCCAGCGCGGCCCGCAGCGCCTCCTTGTCCGCCTTCGTCGACAAGTCGACGCTCATCAGGTTCTGGGCCTCGTCGGCGGCGCCCCGCTGCGTGAAGTTGACCAGGTAGATCGGCGCCCGCCCGGTGGTCACCAGATCGGCGATCGTCTCGTGCAGCGGCGTCTCGCGGTACTCGAACTCGAGCGGGACCGGACGCTCTCGCCCGCGCACGACGGCCACCTCGCGGCGGGTGAAGGCGCCGAGGCCCTCCGTGATGACCCGCAGATCGCCGAGCGTGGCCGACATGAGCAGGAACGTAGTCTGCGGCAGACAGAGCAGCGGCAGTTGCCAGGCCATGCCGCGCTCGCGGTCGGCGTAGTAGTGAAACTCGTCCATGATCACGTAGTCGGCCTGGGTCGCGGCGTCCCGCAGCGCCATGTTCGCCAGGATCTCGGCGGTGCAGCAGATGATGGGCGCGTCGCGGTTGATGCTGGCGTCGCCGGTGAGCATCCCGACCCGCTCGGGCCCGAACAGCCGGCAGAGATCGAAGAACTTCTCGCTCACGAGCGCCTTGACCGGCGAGGTGTAGAACGACCGCTTCCCCTCGGTGAGCCCCTTGAAGTGGAGCGCCGCCGCGACCAGCGATTTACCCGACCCGGTCGGCGTGTTGAGCACCACGTGCTTGCCGGCCAGCAGCTCCAGCAGCGCCTCTTCCTGCGCGGGATAGAGCTCGATCCCCGAGGCGGCCACGAACGACACGAACTGCGCCAGGATCTCGTCCGCGCCCGCGCCGGGACCGGGAAGGAGCGCGGCCAGCGGCGGCGGTGGGATCACGTCTGCGGTCGAAGTCATCGCGCGGCGCCGCGCGCCGGCGCTCAGTCTGCAACAGAAAGGGCCGACGTGGAGGCCGCATCGACGTTTTGGGCGCAGGGCGGATTGGGTTCCCCGGGCGTCCCGAAGCTGGCCCCTGTCCCGAACGGCGCGCCGGCGGCGCAGATCGCGTTGGTCACCGGATCGACGACCAGCGCGTGCCCGGTGTACGCATCGCCCAGCGTCCCCCACGAAACCGTATCCAGCACGACGCCCGACGCGCAGACCCCGACGCAGATCGAGACCTGACCGTCGGCGTTGTTCAAGATGAGCTTCGTCCCGTAGGCGACGTCGACGGGCGCCCCGCCGTTCTTGGTGGAATCCGCCGACTGACCGAGGAGGCGCAGGCCGCCGGGCGCGATCAACCCGCCGGCCACCGCCACGTCGACGGAGGCGCTCGCCAGATGAAGCCCGGAGAGATCGAGCCAATCCGCGCCCCGGTTCGCGAGCTCGATCCATTCGCGCCCGAGATCGTCGCCGGTGGGGTTGACCAGCACCTCGTCGACGACCAGCTCGCCGATCCGGGGTGCGCGCGCGGCGGGCGCGTCCGACCGGGAATCTGGCCGGGATGCCGCGTCCCCGGGTGGTGCATCGCCCGCTGCGTCTCGGGGCGTCCCGCGGGCCGCGTCGGGTGCGGGCAGCTTGGGAACCTCCGGCAGACCCCGGTCGACCGACCCAGCGGCGTCCACCGGCCGCCCGGCGACGCCGCCCGAGCCCGAACCGACGAACCGCAGCTCCGAGGCGGCGCCGTCGGTCGCGACGGCGCCGTCACGGGCGACCGTGACCTCGCCACCGGTCGCGTTCCCCGCGTCGCCGCCCGCCGCCCCCCGTCGCGGCGCGATCGCACCGGGGACGCACGCGCCACCGAAGACGAGAGCGGCGACCACCACCCCGGCCAGGTCCTCGAACGCTGCGCTGCGAGACATGCCCCCTCTTCGGCATCTCGCCGGGGGAGTTGTCTCGGGTCAGCGGCGCAGGTGACGTTCGAGCGTCTTGTACGCCTCGGTGAGGCGCTGGGTGAGGTCGGTGGCGGCCCGCTGCTTGTCCGGCGTGTCGGCGTGAAGATCGGGGTGATATTTGCGCATGAGCCGCAGGTACGAGTGGCGAACGGTCTCGAAATCGGAACCGGGCCGGATCTCCAGCGCCGCATACGCCTTGCGAATCGCCTCGTCACCGGCCGCCGTCCGCCGCGGTGGCGACGGGCGCGGTGGCGGGCTGCGCCGGCCGTGGGTGGCCTGCTCCACCTCCTCGCGCGCCTGGCGCCGGCGTTCGATCTCGGCGCTCAGCTCGGCGTCGGAGAGCGACGACACATCGCCGCCGTAGTCGCGCAGGTCGCTTTCGTCGTCGTCGACATGGGCGGCCTTGTCGAGCAGCGAATTCAGCTCGGATCGCGCCAGATCGATGAGCCGCTTGCCGATGCTCATTTCTTGCCGGTCCCGGTCCCACCTTCCGCGAAGAGGCTCACGCCGTCCATCTCGGGCGGCGGCGCGATCCCCATCTCGGCGAGCAGGGTCGGCGCCACGTCCGCCAGCCGGCCACCGCTGCGCAGCGCGTGCACCGGCTTGCCGCCCACGACGATGAAGGGCACCGGGTTCATGGTGTGCGCGGTGTGCGGTTGGCCGGTCACCGGATCGATCATGGCCTCGCAGTTGCCGTGGTCGGCCGTGATGAAGACCGTGGCATCCACCGCCGCCGCGGCCGCCACGACGCGGCCGATACATCCATCGATGGTCTCCATCGCGCTCACCGCCGGGGCGAGCTTGCCGGTGTGGCCCACCATGTCGGGGTTGGCGTAGTTCACGAGGATGAACGTGGGGCCGCCCGGTTTGAGCGCCTCCACGACGCCGTCGGTCACCGGCGCCGCCGACATCTCGGGCGCCAGATCGTAAGTCGCCACCTCGCGGTTCGAAGGCACCAGCTTGCGCTCTTCCCCGGGGAAGGCCTGCTCGTTGCCGCCGTTGAAGAAGTAGGTGACGTGCGCGTACTTCTCGGTCTCGGCCGTGCGGAGCTGCGAGACGCCGTGCCTCGACAGCACCTCGCCCAGGATCATGTGCAGGCTCTGCGGCGGAAACGCAGGCGGCACGTCGACCTTGGCGTCGTACTTGGTCATGGTCGCGAACGCCGCGAGATTGGGGCGACGACCGCGATCGAAATAGGGAAAGCTGTCGTCGCCCGCGCTGAGCGCGAGCGTGAGCTGGCGCGCCCGGTCGGCGCGGAAGTTGTAGAAGAAGCAGGCGTCCCCATCCTTGATAATCGCGCGCGGCTTGCCGTCGCTCCCCTTGCGAAGCAGCGGCGTCACGAACTCGTCGGTCAGCTCCTTCTGTCCGTCTGGCTGGCCGTCTGGCTGCCCTGCTGCGCCGGCACCCGCCGTGTAGCGGCTCTCGACGGCCGCCGCGAGATCGTCGACCAGCTGCCCTTCTCCGCGGGTGAGCATCTTCCAGGCGATTTCCAGCCGATCCCAGCGCTTGTCGCGATCCATCGCGTAGTAGCGCCCGACCGCCGAACAGAGCTCGCCGACGCCGATCTCGCCGAGCCGCCTGGCCACCTGCCGCAGATAACCGGCGGCCGACTTGGGCGGCGTGTCGCGCCCGTCGAGGAAGGCGTGCCAGGCCACTTTGGTGAAGCCGCGCCGCTTGGCCAGCTCGCACACGGCGTAGGCGTGCTCGAGCGACGCGTGCACGTTGCCGGGGCTGGTGAGACCCAGCAGGTGCAGCGTCCCGCCGCTGGCCTTCGCGGCGTCGACCACCGCGGTCAGGGTGGGATTCGAATAGAAGTCCCCGTCCTTGATCGATTTGTCGATGCGCACGATGTCCTGATAGACGATGCGCCCGGCCCCCATGTTCAGGTGGCCGACCTCGCTGTTCCCCATCTGCCCATCCGGAAGCCCGACGTCGCCCGCCGACGCGCCGATTAGGGTCCAGGGGGAAGTCTCATAAAGGCGCGCGAAGTTCGGCATGCGCGCCAGGCGGACGGCGTTTCCCTTCTGGTCGGGACTCTCCCCGAAACCATCGAGGATGGCCAGCACCACGCGCCTCGGATTGCTCATGCCCGCCAATCTAGCATCAGTCGAGCTGCGGGCTAAAAGTCGACGGCTCGCGCGACTAGGGCTGCGTGACGACGACGTTGTCGAACGCGGCCTCCATGCTGGTCGTGCCGAGGGCGGCGTAACCGCTGGCGAGCGCGGCGGGCATAAACGTCCCGACCAGGGTTCCCCCGAAGGTGGCGCCGACGACGCCCGCCCCGTCGACGCTGATCTTGAGATCGTACCAGGTGGCGATGGCGACGGTGGCCGGCCAGATCGCGCTTGCCGCCGCGGTTCCGCCGGCGACCGTCTGAATCTGTACGCCCGTCGGGACTAGGGCCGCACAGTAGTAGTTGCTGCTGTTCGTGTACCGGAGGCAAACCATCGCCGCCTGATTGCTGCTTCCTGTGGCGAGGAGCTTCACGCGCGCCGCCAAGCTGGTGGCGCCGCTCCAGGGGGCGCCGGTCGCGCCGCTGGCGTACTCGGCCCGCGGCGTCGAGCTGAGCGAGCCGTTCTGTTCCAAGACCTGGGTGGTGTCGGAGACGATCGCCCAGTCGCCCGAGCTCCCGCCGCTGCGCGTCCAATTCGTGACGGTGGCGCCGAGCGCGTCGCCCTCGAAATTGTCGGAGAAGATCACGCTCGGTGGCATACCGCCGCCCGAGCCGCCGCGCCCAGCGGCGCCGGTCGTCCCGCTTGCGCCGCCGCGGCCGTCGTCCCGGCGGTCCCGCTCGTCC
>CALAOV010000325.1 GCA_937889515.1 uncultured Myxococcales bacterium
AAGCCGGCCGCCGACGCGGCGCCCGCCGCCGCTCCCGCAGGTGCACCGGCGCCCGCCGCTGTCCTGGCAGCGCCGCCGGCCGCTGCCGTAACCCCGCCGCCCGCCGCCCCGGGGCCGACCCCGAAGTTCGTCTTCGGCGGTTTGGTCGACACGTACTACATGTACAACTTCACGCCGCCGTCGGGCGCGAACTCGCTCTCGTCCGTTCAGCCTACCTTCGGCGTAGGTCGCGCGTTCGACACCAACTCGAACAGCATCACGCTGGCGCTGGCCAAGCTCACCATGAACGCTTCGCTGGACGTGGTTTCGTTGCAGCTCGACCTCGGCTACGGGTCGGTTGGTACGATCATCAACGGCGCGGCTCCTGGTTCCTCGCCTGTAGCGCCGCCGGTCGGTGGCACGTTCTTGGTCGAGCAGGCCTTCGGCGAAATTACGTTGCCGATCGGACTGCCCAGCTTCACTCTCGACTTCGGTAAGTTCACGACCACGGCCGGCGCCGAGGTCATCGAGGCCAACAAGAACTGGCTCTACTCCCGTTCGTTGCTCTTCAACGCCATCCCGCTGCTCCACACAGGAGCCCGCGCGAACCTGAAGATCAACGACAACCTCACCCTGCAGGCCAGCTTGGTCAACGGGTGGAACAACGATCCCGACCTGAACGCCTGGAAGACCGGCGGTATCTCGGCGTCGATCACCGTCAACCCGATGCTGTCCATCATTGCGACGACCTACTTCGGCAAAGAGGGTCAGCCGCAGATGCCGGGTACGGCCGCCGCCACGCCGGGCGACCTCCGTTTCTTGGGCGACTTGGTTGCGGCCCTCACCGTCAACAGCCAGTTCGGCCTCAACCTGAACGTAGACTACATCAAGGCCTTCGACGATGTCGCGGCCGACTATCAGATCGGGGCAGCCCTCATGGGACGCTACGTGATCAGCGATCGCCTCAACGTGGCAGCGCGCGGTGAGTTCCTGGCGAGCCACGTCGAAGCCGTTCCGATGCTCGGCCCGACCACGCTGAAGCAAGGCGAAGGCACCCTCATGCTGGGTATCGATGTCGGTAAGAACTTCGAGCTGCGCCCCGAGCTTCGGCTGGACGTCGGCAGCGACCCGTTCGGCACCGGCGGCATCTTTGCCGCTGGCACCAAGAGCAGCGAGTTCACCGGCGAGCTGGCCGCCCTCACCTGGTTCTAGCCACCGCACCACCCTAAAGACTTAAGCAGCACCAAAACGGGAGGCCTCGGCCTCCCGTTTTTTTTGCGTTTCAGCCTCGGCCTTTGTCCGTCTCCGGTCTATCGTGTGCCGAACGAATGCCGGCAAAGGTTGGACCTCATGAAGAGACCGTCGCAGACGCCATTGCGAAGCTGCGGCATCTCCAGCTCGAGGTTCCCCGACGTCGCAATCGGACGAATGGCTTAGAAAACGCTGTGAAAGCCCGCTTCAGCCGCCGACGCGCAGCATGTCATTGAGGACGCCGGCCGCCGTGACCGCCGGGCCGGCGCCAGGGCCGGTGATCACCAGCGGGTTCTTGCGGTAGCGCGCGGTGGTGAAGGCGACCTGGTTGTCGGTCCCCTTGAGGCCGAAGAAGGGGCTGGCGCGGTCGACGACCCGGAGGCCGACCGAGATCCGATCCTTGGTCACCGACGCGACGTAGCGGAGGGTGGCCCCCTTGGCCTTGGCGGCGGCGCCCCGCCGAGACCAGTCGGGGTCGAGGCTTCCGAGGCGCGCCAGGAAGGCGTCGCGCGGGAGCGAGCGGACGGCGGCCGGGACCAGCGATTCGACCGCGACGTCGCCGGGCTCGCCCGTGAAGCCCAGCAGGCGACCCAGGATGAGGGCCTTTCGGCCGACGTCGGCGCCCGAGAGATCGTCGCGCGGATCCGGCTCGGTGTAGCCGAGATCCATCGCCCGACGCAGCGCCTCGGAGAACGACCGGCCGTGCTCCACCTCGGTCAGCACGAACCCGAGCGTTCCCGAGAGGCAGCCCTCGATCTTGATCACCCGGTCGCCCGATTCGGCGAGCTTGCGGTAGGTGTCGAAGATCGGCAGACCCGCCCCGACCGTCGCTTCGGTGAGCATCCGCCGGCCGGCGCGCGCCGCCAGCGCGGTCAGCGCTTCGCTCTCCTGTCGTGGGCCCGACAGCGGGCGTTTGTTGGCCAGCACCACGTCCATCCCCACGCCCAGCGCCTGCCGGATGAGCGGCGTGGTCTCGTCGGCGGTGACGTCCACCAGGATCGGATCGCTGAGCGCATGCTCGGCCAGGAACGAGAGTGCGTCGCTCGGCGTCGCCAGCTGGCCGCCCGGCCCGTCGGCCAGCGACCGCCCGGCCTTCTTGGCCGCCACCAGCGCGGTCACGGTTCGCGGGGAGAGCCCGCTCGGATCGAAGACGAACCCCCGTCGATCGATGGCGGCGACCAGCCGCAGGCGGGGCCGATCGGCCGCCGATCCGCCGCGCCGTTTGCCGCCCGCCTTGGACATGATGCCGGCCAGCGCACGCCCAATCTGACCGAAACCCAGCAGCACGGCGTCGGTGTAGGCGGCCCGCGCCGCCGCGCCCCCGCCGATCTTGGAGAGCTGGAAGGCGGCGTGCACCGCCCGCTGCGCGGCCGGCGCGTCCTTGGCCGCCACCACGAAGGAGATGTTCAGCTCCGACGAGCCCTGCGCGATCGCGACGATGTTGATACCCGACTCGGCCAGCGCGGCGAAAACCCGAGCGGCGATCCCCAGGTGGCCCGCCATGCCGATCCCGACCACCGCCACGGTGGCCAGGCCCGATCGAACGTCGACGCCGTCGACCTCGCCGCGCGCGATCTGATCGCGGAACTCGTCGAGGAGGCGGTCGCGCGCGCGTCGGGCCGCCCCCGCGGGAACCGAGAAACAGATCGACTGCTCCGAAGACGACTGCGAGATGAGCGAGACGCTGATCCCCTGGCGGTGGAGCGCCTCGAAGGTGCGGGCGGCGATTCCGGGGACCCCCAGCATGCCGTTGCCGGCCACGGTCAGCAGCGCCTGGCCACCGACCGCGGAGAGCGCCTTGACCGGATAGCGATCGAGGGTCCGGCGCGCCGAGATCTCGGTGCCGGCCGCGCTCGGGTCGGCGAAGGGTCGGACGAACACCGGGATCGGCCGGCCGGCCACCGGGATCAGCGCGCGCGGGTGGAGAACCTTGGCGCCGAAATAGGCCAGCTCGGCCGCCTCGCGCAGGTGCAGCTGGGGGATCACGCGGGCGTCGGGGACCACCCGCGGGTCGGCGGTGAGCAGCCCCGGCACGTCCTTCCACAGCGAGATCTCGCGGGCGGAGAGCGCGCGGCCGATGAGCGTCGCCGTCAGATCCGAGCCCCCGCGCCCCAGCGTCGTCACCCCCCGCGCGCGCCGCTCGTCGCCGGCGTGGCGCGCGGGCTGGGCCGGGTGGTGGCCGTCGCCGTGCTCGTCTTCATGCTCGTCGATCTTGGCCGCGCCGATGAAGCCGGGGACCACCGGCACGATGCCGGCCAGGCACAGCGGGCGCAGGATCTTGCGCGCGGCCAGGTCGGTCAGGATCAGGTTCGGCGACGCGCCGCCGAAGGGGCCGTCGGTGAAGATCACCTCGGTCGCGTCGACGTAGCGCGCGCGGACCCCGCGCGCGCCGAGGGCGGCGGCCAGGATGCGGGCCGAGAGCCGTTCCCCGCGGCTCACGATGAAGTCTCGGGTGCGGGCCGTCAGCTCCTTGAGCACGGCCAGGCTCGACAGCAGCCGCGAAAGCTCCTCCATCGAGCGGTCGATCTCGGCGGCGACCTCCTTGCCGCCGCCACGGGCGACGGCGCCGCGCAGGATCTCGGTGTAGCGCAGGCGCAGCGACTCCACCTCGAGGGCTCCGCTGTCGCCATCGCCGGCGGCGGCCCGCACGGCCAGGCTCAAGAGCACGTCGGTCACGCCGGCCGGCGCCGAAACCACCACCGCGCGCGGCGCGGGACGCCCCTTGACGATCTGCACGGCGCGCCGAAAGGCGGGCGCGTCGGACAGCGACGCACCGCCGAACTTGTGGACCTCGATGACGGCCTTCTTGGCGCTCATTTCAGGCGAAGATGTATCGTATCCTCCACTGCATGTCCCGCTCTACCTTCCGCTGCATCACCGGGTGCCTGGGCGAGTACCCGCTCGACGAGATCATCTACAAGTGTCCGAAGTGTGGCGACCTGCTGGAGGTGGTGCACGACATGGAGGCGCTCAAGAGCCGCAGCGCCGCCGCCTGGATCAAGCTCTTCGACGAGCGGTACCTGCGCACCACCTGGCCCTACGGCTCGGGCGTGTGGGGCAAGAAGGAGTGGGTGCAGCCCCACGTGCGCGACGAGAACGTGGTGTCGATGCTGGAGGGTGGGACCAACCTGCTCTGGGCCGAGCGCTACGGCCGCGAGCTGGGCATCTCGGATCTATGGGTCAAGCAGTGCGGCGTCTCGCACACCGGATCGTTCAAGGACCTCGGGATGACCGTGCTGGTGTCGACCGTCAAGCAGATGATCGCCGACGGCAAACCGATCCGCGCGGTCGCCTGCGCCTCGACCGGCGACACCTCGGCGGCGCTGGCCGCCTACGCCGCGGCCGCTGGCATCCGCGCCATGGTGATCCTGCCGCGCGGCAAGGTGTCGACGGCGCAACTGGTCCAGCCGCTGGCCAACGGGGCGGTGGTTCTGGCCGTCGACGGCGACTTCGACAATTGCATGGCGATGGTCACCAGGTTGGCGCAGGAAGAGGGCGTCTACCTGGCCAACAGCATGAACAGCCTGCGCATCGAGGGACAGAAGACGGTCGCCATCGAGATGGTGCAGCAGTTCGACTGGGACGTGCCGGACTGGGTGGTGATCCCGGGCGGAAACCTGGGGAACGTGAGTGCGCTCGGCGCCGGCTTCCTGATGATGAAGGAGCTGGGGCTCATTCAAAAGCTGCCGCGCATCTGCGTCGCGCAGGCTGCGGCCGCCAACCCGCTCTACCTGGCGTACAAGGCGGGCTGGGACAAGTTCCAGCCGGTCGCCGCCAAACCGACGCTGGCTTCGGCCATCCAGATCGGCAACCCGGTCAGCGTCCGGAAGGCGATCCGGACCCTGCAGAAGTTCGACGGCGTCGTCGAGCAGGCCTCCGAGGCCGAGCTGGCCGACGCCGCGGCGCGCGCCGATCTCACCGGGCTCTTCAATTGCCCGCACACCGGCGTCGCGCTGGCCGCCCTGGAAAAGCTGATCGCCCGAGGCGAGGTCCGGCCGTCGGATCGGGCCGTCGTGATCAGCACCGCCAACGGCCTCAAGTTCACCGAGTTCAAGGTGCAGTATCACGAAGGGAAGCTGCCCGAGGTGCCGCACCCCCGCTACGGCAACACCCCCGTCTACCTGCCCAACGACTACACCGCCGTCCGCGACGAAGTCCGTCGCCGGCTGGAGTAGTCGAGCAGGCCTTACAGGTACGCCGGGGACCCCGATAGCGTCCCTCGGTTTCGCACGTGGAACGCCTACAGCGTGCTACAGTGAGCCGTTTGGGTAATTCCCGGAAGTTAAGGCCATGAAAGAGTACTCCAGCCCACCGCGTCAAGGTCTCTACGACCCCCAGCACGAGCACGACTCCTGTGGCGTCGGCTTCGTCGTGGATCTCAAGGGGCGCAAGTCGTCCAAGATGGTCCAGGACGCCCTCCAGGTCCTGCTGAACCTCCAGCATCGGGGCGCCAGCGGATGCGAGAAGAACACCGGCGACGGCGCCGGGATCCTGATGCAGGTGCCGCACGACTTCCTGGTCGAGGTCTGCGCCCAGGCCAAGGGACGCATCACCCTGCCGGCCGCCGGGCAGTACGGCGTCGGCGTGGTGTTCCTGCCCAACGATCCGGGCAGCCGCGCCGCCTGCGAGCACCTCTTCGAAAAGGTCGTTCGCGACGAGGGGCAGCGCTTCCTGGGATGGCGCGAGGTTCCGACCGACAACCGCATGCTGGGTGCGACGGCTCAGCGATCGCAGCCGGTCATCAAGCAGCTCTTCATTGGCCGGCATCCGTCGATCCCCGACGACCAGGCCTGGGAGCGCAAGCTCTACGTCATCCGCCGGCGTGCGCGCCACGCCGTGCGCGGGCTCGATATCCCCGAGAAGGGGAACTTCTACATCCCCAGCCTCTCGGCGCGGACGATCATCTACAAGGGGATGCTGAACCCCGACCAGCTCTCGGCGTTCTATCCCGATCTGGCCGATCCCCGCGTCGAGTCGGCCCTGGCGCTGGTGCACTCGCGCTTCTCGACCAACACCTTCCCCAACTGGTCGCGCGCCCATCCCTACCGGATGATCGCCCACAACGGCGAGATCAACACCCTGCGCGGCAACGTGAACTGGATGCACGCGCGCGAGAGCATGTTCGAGTCGAAGCTGTTCGGCGAGGATCTGGCCAAGTGTATCCCCGTCATCGACACCGAGGGGAGCGACTCGGGGATGTTCGACAACGCCTTCGAGCTGCTGGTGCTGGCGGGCCGCTCGCTGCCGCACGCCATGATGATGATGATCCCCGAGCCGTGGTCCAACCACGAGTCGATGTCGCAGGCGCGCAAGGACTTCTACGAGTTCCACGGCTGCCTGATGGAGCCCTGGGACGGACCCGCCTCGGTGGCGTTCACCGACGGGATCCGCATCGGCGCCACGCTGGATCGCAACGGCCTACGGCCGTCCCGCTACTACGTGACCAAGGACGATCTGGTGGTCATGGCGTCGGAGGTGGGCGTGCTCGACATCCCGCCCGAGCGGATCGTCAGCAAGGGCCGACTGCAGCCGGGTCGAATGTTCCTGGTCGACACCGCCGAGGGGCGGATTATCGGCGACGACGAGATCAAGCAGAAGATCGCCGAGGCCGAACCGTACGGGCTCTGGTTGAAGGAGAACATCGTCGCCATCGGCGATCTCCCCAAGCCGCAGTCGGTGATCGAGCCCGACCACGCGACGGTGCTTCGGCGTCAGGAGGCCTTCGGGTACACCTCGGAGGATCTCAAGGTGCTGGTGGCGCCGATGGCCAACGACGGCGTCGAGGCGACCGGTTCGATGGGGAACGACGCGCCGCTCGCGGTGCTGTCGAACCGGTCACAACTGCTGTTCAACTACTTCAAGCAGCTGTTCGCGCAGGTCACCAACCCGCCCGTCGACGCCATCCGCGAGGAGATCATCATGGCGGTCGACACCGCCATCGGCCCGGAGGGGAACCTGCTCGAGCCGACGCCGGCCTCGGCGCGCCAGATCAATCTGCCGACGCCGGTGCTGCGCAACGAAGAGCTGGAGAAGCTGCGCAACCTGGACGGTCACAACGGCTCGCACGGGTTCAAGAGCACGACGATCCCCACGCTCTACGATGTGGCGGCCGGCGGCGCGGGGCTCAAGGCCGGGGTCGAGACCTTGCGGGCGGCCGCCAGCCGGGCGATCGCCGACGGGAACAACATCATCATCCTCTCCGATCGCGGGCACGACCGCGACCGGGCGCCGATCCCTTCGCTGCTCGCCATCGCGGCCGTCCAGCACCACCTGCTGCGCGAGGGATCGCGCACGCGCGTGGGCCTCGTCGTCGAGAGCGGGGAGCCGCGCGAGGTGCACCACTTCGCGCTCCTGCTCGGCTACGGCGCCAGCGCCATCAACCCCTACTTAGCGTTCGAGAGCCTGCACGACATGGCCCGGCAGGGGCTGCTGTCGGGCGATCCCGAAAAGTCCGAGCAGAAGTACGTCAAGGCGGTCGGCAAGGGGATCGTCAAGGTCTGCTCGAAGATGGGGATCTCGACCATCCAGAGCTACCACGGCGCCCAGGTCTTCGAGGCGATCGGCCTCAATCACGCCTTCGTCGACGAATACTTCACCTGGACCGCGTCGCGCATCGGCGGCATCGGCATCGACGAGATCGCCGACGAGGTCCGGCAGCGCCACCACCGCGCCTTCCCGGAGCGCCCGCTCCCGGCGGACAGCCTGGACGCCGGCGGCCAGTATCAGTACCGCCGCAGCGGCGAGTACCACCTCTTCAACCCGGTCACGATCCACAAGCTGCAGCTGGCCTGCCGGACCGGCGACTACGCCACCTTCAAGGAGTACTCGCACCTCATCGACGACCAGTCGAAGAACCTGGCGACCTTGCGGGGGCTCATGGAGCTGCATTCCGATCGGCCCGCGGTGCCGATCGACGAGGTCGATTCGGTAGGCACGATCCTCAAGCGGTTCAAGACCGGCGCGATGTCGTACGGATCGATCAGCCGTGAAGCCCACGAGACGCTGGCGATCGCGATGAACCGCATCGGGGGCAAGAGCAATACCGGCGAGGGCGGGGAGGATCCGGCCCGCTTCGTGCCCGACGCCAACGGCGACTCGCGGCGGAGCGCCATCAAGCAGGTCGCATCGGGACGCTTCGGCGTCAACAGCCAGTACCTGGTCAGCGCCGACGAGATCCAGATCAAGATGGCGCAGGGGGCGAAGCCCGGCGAGGGGGGGCAGCTTCCGGGCTCCAAGGTCTATCCCTGGATCGCCAAGGTCCGCTACTCGACGCCGGGCGTGGGCCTCATCTCGCCGCCGCCCCACCACGACATCTATTCGATCGAAGATCTGGCGCAGCTCATTCACGACCTCAAGAACGCCAACCCGCGGGCGCGCATCAGCGTCAAGCTGGTGGCCGAGGTCGGGGTAGGAACCATCGCCGCCGGCGTCGCCAAGGCGCACGCCGATCTGGTCCTCATCAGCGGCCACGACGGCGGCACCGGCGCCTCACCGCTCACCAGCATCAAGCACGCCGGCGTCCCCTGGGAGCTGGGCCTGGCCGAGGCGCACCAGGTGCTGGTGCTCAACAACCTGCGCAGCCGGATCGTGGTCGAGACCGACGGCCAGCTCAAGACCGGGCGCGACGTGGTGGTGGCCGCGCTGCTCGGCGCCGAGGAGTTCGGTTTCTCGACCGCCCCCTTGGTGGCGGTCGGCTGTATCATGATGCGCGTCTGCCACCTCAACACCTGCCCGGTCGGCGTCGCGACGCAGGATCCGAAGCTGCGGGCGAAGTTCGCGGGCAGCCCGGAGCACGCGGTCAATTTCATGCGCTTCGTGGCCGAGGAGGTGCGCGAGCTGATGGCGCAGCTCGGGTTCCGCACCGTCAACGAGATGATCGGCCACACCGAGTGCATCCGGTTCAACAAGGCGATCGATCACTGGAAGGCGCGGGGGCTCGACTTCTCGCAGATTCTCCACCAGCCCGATATGGGGCCCGAGGTGGGGCGCTACCGGACCGAGTCGCAGGATCACGGGCTCGAACAGTCGCTGGACATGACCACCATCTTGCCGCTGTGCAAACCGGCCATCGAGCGCGGCGAGCCGGTCGAGGCGTCGCTACCGATCCGCAACGTCAACCGCGTGGTCGGCACCATCACCGGCAGCGAGGTGACGCGCAAGTACGGCGCCGCCGGCCTCCCCGACGACACCATCAAGCTCCACTTCACGGGCTCGGCCGGGCAGAGCTTCGGCGCCTTCGTGCCGCGCGGAATGACCCTGACGCTGGAAGGCGATGCCAACGACTACGTCGGTAAGGGGCTGTCGGGCGGCAAGATCGTGGTCTACCCGCCGCGTTCCGCGACCTTCGTCGCGGAAGAGAACATCGTCATCGGCAACGTCGCGCTCTACGGCGCGACCAGCGGCGAGGCCTACTTCCGCGGCGTCGCCGGCGAGAGGTTCTGCGTCCGCAACAGCGGCGCCAGCGCCGTCGTGGAAGGCGTCGGCGACCACGGCTGCGAGTACATGACGGGCGGTCGGGTGGTCATCATCGGCCCCACGGGCCGCAACTTCGCCGCGGGCATGTCGGGCGGCGTCGCCTATGTCCTCGACGACGAGGGTCGGACGTTCGCGCGCCGCTGCAACAAAGAGATGGTGAGCCTCGGCAAGCTGGAGGCGCCCGAGGAGATCCAGCTCGTACACGGGCTCATCTCGCGCCACGCGCAGCTGACCGGCAGCAAGAGGGCGGAGGAGATCCTCGCCGCCTGGAATCAATTGATCCCGTCGTTCGTGCGGGTGATGCCCAACGACTACCGCCGCGTCCTCGAGACGCAGCAGAAGATGCGCGAGACGGGCCTGTCGCCCGAAGAGGCCGAGATGGCCGCCTTCGAGCAGAACTCGCACGACGCCGCCCGCCTCGGTGGGAAGTAGCCCCGAATGGGAAAGCTGACCGGCTTCATGGAGTACGAGCGACGCGAGCCGCCGGGCCGCGATCCGAAGACGCGCGTGCGCGACTGGCAGGAGTTCCACGACCACCTCCCGGAGCCGACGCTGAAAGAGCAGGGGGCGCGCTGCATGGACTGCGGCGTCCCCTTCTGTCACACGGGGACGCTCTTGCCCGGCGGCGCGTCGGGCTGCCCCATCAACAACCTCATCCCCGAGTGGAACGATCTGGTGTACCGGGGACAGTGGCGCGAGGCGCTGGCGCGGCTGCACAAGACCAACAACTTTCCCGAGTTCACCGGCCGGGTCTGTCCCGCGCCCTGCGAGGGCTCCTGCGTCCTCGGGATCAACGAGCCCGCGGTCACCATCAAGAGCATCGAAGCGGCGATCATCGACAAGGGCTTCGACGAGGGCTGGGTGGTCCCCGAGCCCCCGGCCAGGCGGACCGGCAAGACGGTGGCGGTGGTCGGCTCCGGCCCGGCCGGTCTGGCCTGCGCCGCGCAGCTGAACCGGGCGGGCCACCAGGTGACCGTCTTCGAGCGCGACGATCGCATCGGCGGCCTGCTCATGTACGGCATCCCGCCCATGAAGCTGGAGAAGCACCTGGTCGACCGGCGCGTGAATCTGCTGGTCGAGGAGGGCGTGAAGTTCGTGATCGGCGCCTTCATCGGGAAGAACTATCCGACTGCCGACTTGCGCGCGTCGTTCGACGCCATCGTCCTGAGCGGCGGCGCCACCGCGGCGCGCGATCTGCCGGTCGAGGGGCGGAACCTGGCGGGCGTCCACTACGCCATGGAGTTCCTGCTCAAGAGCTGCAAGAGCCTCCTCGACAGCAACTTCTCCGACGGACAGTTCATCAGCGCCAAGAGCAAGAACGTCATCGTGATCGGCGGCGGCGACACCGGCACCGACTGCGTCGGGACCTCGCTGCGCCACGGATGCAAGAGCCTGGTGCAGTTCGAGATCTTGCAACAGCCGCCGACCTTGCGCGGCGCCGACAACCCCTGGCCGCAGTGGCCGCGCATCTACAAGCTCGACTACGGGCAGGAGGAGGCCGCGGCGCTCTACGGGGCGGATCCGCGCCGCTACGTGACGGTGACCAAGCGTCTGCTCGGCGACGCCGCGGGTCAGGTCAAGGAGCTGCAGACCGTCGAGGTCGAGTGGGTGAAGAACGGCGACGGCCGCTTCGGGATGAAAGAAAAGCCCGGCACCGAGAAGATCTGGCCCGCCGATCTGGTGTTGCTGGCGATGGGTTTCGTCGGACCCGAAAAAGAGGGGATGCTGGCCGATCTCGGGGTTCGCCTGGATCCGCGCGGCAACGTCGCGGTCGACGAGAGCAAGGCGACCAGCGTGCCGGGCGTCTTCGCGGCGGGCGACATGGCCCGCGGTCAGTCGCTCATCGTGTGGGCCATCCAGGAAGGGCGCGCCGCTGCCCGCGGTGTCGATCAGTACCTGATGGGCGAGACGCTGCTTCCCTAAAGTGGCCTCCCCGAGCTGGAGCGTCTATCTCGCTCGCTGCGGGGACGGAACGCTCTACTGCGGCATTGCGCGGAACGTCAAAGCCCGCATCTCGGCGCACGACGCGGGCAAGGGGGCCCGGTATACGCGCGGGCGGGGGCCGTTGACCCTGCTGGTGGTCCGTCGCTGCCGTGAAAAGGGAACGGCGCTCCGGATCGAGCTCGCGGTCAAGAGGTTGCCCCGCCTGCGGAAACTCGCGTTGGCGGAAAATCCGGACTTGCTGACGGCGATCGCCCGGTCGATCTCGCGGGCAGCGGGGCGGCGGAAGCCCTACATGTCGTAGGTCATCCCCCCGATTTGTT
The DNA here is from genome assembly GCA_937889515.1 of uncultured Myxococcales bacterium. Lineage (GTDB taxonomy): Bacteria > Myxococcota_A > Polyangia > Fen-1088 > Fen-1088 > JADGRB01. Next base: position 11,970 of record CALAOV010000325.1, read on the forward strand.
TCCGAACGATCAATTATCCGCGTAGGAGGAATTTAGAGGCGCTATCGTGCGCGTCATGGCAATGACTCATCGCTTAGCTTTGTCCTTGGTCGGTGTCTTTGCAATCGTTGCCGGCGCGGGTTGCGCTGGGGTCAAGTCGAAGGAGACCACGGGTGGCGGCGGCACCACCGGCAAGGACGGGGGCGTCGTCGACGTCGCTCGCACCATCGATGGGGTGTCGATCTCGGACACCATCCTGCTCACCTGCGGCAACGGCGTCCTCGAGGGAACCGAGCAGTGCGACGACGGGAACACGAAGAGTGGCGACGGTTGCTCCCGGCTCTGCCAGATCGAGGCGGACTTCACCTGTCCCACCCCCGGCTCGCTGTGCGTGAGCACCTCGATCTGCGGCGACGGAATCGTCAGCTCGCAGGAGACCTGTGACGACGGAAACACGATGAGCGGCGACGGCTGCTCGGGCGACTGCAAGACGATCGAGACGGGCTACGTCTGCCGCGTGCCGGGGCGAAAGTGCACCCCCCTCTGCGGCGACGGCATCATCACCGGCGGCGAGGCCTGCGACGACGGCAACACGACCGACGGCGACGGCTGCTCGGCGAACTGCCTGGTCGAGCCCGGCGCGACCTGCACGAGGCCCACCACGGGGAAGAGCGTTTGCACCGTCTCGGTCTGCGGCGACGGCATGCAGACGGGCAACGAGTCCTGCGACTGCGGGACCAGCAACACGCCGCCCTTCCCGACCGGCTGCACGGGCCCGAACGGTCTGTTCAATGGCGACGGCAGCGGCTGTTCCAAGACCTGCACCAAGGAGCCCGTCTGCCGGACCGGCTCGACGACCCACCTCTGCGCGACCCGCTGCGGAAACGGCAACCTGGAGGCAGGCGAGCAGTGCGACGACGGCAACACGAACAACGGCGATGGCTGCTCGGCGCCGAAGCCCGACGGCACGGGCGGTTGCCAGATCGAACCCGGGTTCACCTGCACGGCCACGCCGAAGCCCGACTACGCCTCCTGTTCGGCGACCGGTCTCGACCCGGGGGGAAACTGCCTCGAGCTGCCCGTGAAGTACCGCGACTTCAAGAACGAGAGCGTGAGCGGTGGTCACCCCGACTTCTTCTTCTACGGCGCCACGATTCCAAGCCCGATCTCGGTCACCTCGACCACCCACGGGGCGATCTCGTTCGCCAAACGTTACTGCGTCCCCAACTCGTCCGGCCCGGCCCGCAAGAACGACTCGACCGCCCGCTGCTGGGACCTGGCGCAGTCGACCCTGGACGCCAACGGTCGACCGGCTTTCAACAGCACGCGAACGGGCGGCACCACCTGCGATTGCCAGTTCACCGACTGGAGCCACAACGGTGGCGACGGTAACCATGTCCCCGGCTACGGCAGCGCGACGGACCCCTCGAAGCCGCTGGGTGGGCTTGCCTACGTCAACTCCGGCAACGACATCGGCTCGCCTTGGTACAAGGGTCCCGCGCCGGTCGTGAGCAGCGCGACCACCTTCGGTCAGTGGTGGGCCGACGGCGCCTACGAGACCGACGGGACCACGGCCAGCAAGCACGCGGTCTCGACGATCGAGCTGGCCCCGGTCGCCGGCGCCACCAACCTGTATCGGTTCTCCAGCGCCCCCCACAGTGTCTGGGGCGGGTTCTTCCCGATCGATCCGGCGGCCAACGCCTTCCCCATCTACACCCTAACCGGCAACAGCTCGTTGGCGCCGGGCGCCACCCGGACGATGCCCAGCGGCGAGGCGCTGCTCTGCAACATCTGGCCGTACTGGTACAGCTCGACGATGTTCGGGGCCGCCGACGGCTGCAAGGGGGACCAGTACGTCTTCGCGCCGGCCTACGGGCCGCTCGTCACGTCGGACCCCGGCACCTGGTTTGGTATGAACATCAACGGCGGCTACATCACGCAGGCTCAGGGCTGGTTCCACGACGCCTGGTTCTCGGTCGAGGCGCGCTATCTGTTCGCGTTCACCGGCCAGTTCGATCTCCAGTTCTTCGGCGACGACGACACCTTCGTGTTCATCAACGGCGTGCTGGTGATCGACCTGGGCGGCATCCACCAGCGGCTGCCGGGCAAGGTTCACGTCGATGCGACCGGGCAAGCCACCACGCAGGAGGGCGGCAACATCTACATGGCCTGCACGAACCCGGCCGGTCAGACCAACTGCCCGCCAGCGCCTCCAGCGGGCTCCGCCATCGGCGATATCATTCCGTGCACCACCGGCATGGATCCAGTGACCAAGCTCGCGTTCAATGCGACCTGTCCGGCCGGGAACCCCAACTGCGATTGCCGCGTGCGGACCATCCCCGCCGCCACCATGGGCCTGGCGCCCGCCGCGGCCGGCCAGCCGGCGAACACTTACGAGATCGCGGTGTTCAGCCGGGACGGCGCCCCTTCGGAGTCGAACTTCCAGCTCTCGCTCAGCGGCTTCTCCACCAACCAGTCGGACTGCGGGCCCGCCTGCGGCGACGGCGTGGCGACCGGGGCCGAGGAGTGCGACTGCGGCAATGCGGGCGTCACGCCGGCGGACCCCTCCTGCGACGGCATGAACAACAACGACACCGCCTACGGCGGCTGCACGACGGCGTGCAAGTACGGACCGTTCTGCGGCGACGGCGTCACGGACATGCCCCAGGAGGAGTGCGACAACGGTCCGGCGAATGGCATTTCCTATACCCCGACCCCCAATACCAACGCCTGCACGCTGGCCTGCAAGCACGCCCACTTCTGCGGCGACGGCATCGTCGACGGCAGCGAGGGGGAGCTCTGCGACCTCGGGCCCAACAACGGGATGCCGAACTCGCCCTGCACAGCGAACTGCACGCTCAATATCGACATCTGATCCGGCCGGGCATCTAGCGGTTTTTTTGACGGCGCGGCGGGGCGCCTCAGAATGGGTCGGTGATGAGCTCACCGCCCGCGGCCGCACTGCCATCTTCCGGGCCCGCCACGGGGTCCGCGACATCGCGGCGGCACGCCTTCGACCTCAAGGGGACGATGGCGTCGCTCACGGTGCTGCGCCTGCGGAGCACCGACCTGGCGCTGATCGAACGGCAGCTGCGGGTCAAGATCGCGCAGCTCCCACACCTGTTTCTCGACGCGCCGGTGCTGGTCGATCTGGGCGCGCTGGGCGACGGCGCGGCGGCGCTGGTCTTCGGCGACCTGGTCCGCGCGCTGCGGTCCTGCAAGCTGGTGCCGGTCGCGGTGGCCAACGTCCCCGACGGGCTGCGGGGCGCGGTCACCGACGCCGGTCTGGGCGTCTGGCAGCCCCCGGCGCTCGGGCGCACGCGCGGCGGTGGCTCTCCGGACGCCGCGGATGCGCCCGCGGCTGAAACGCCAGCGCCCGAGGCCCAGGCGACGGAGACGGCATCGGCAGACGTGGCACTGCCGACGGGACCTTCCGCTGCCGTGGCTCCGCCCCGCGCGCCCCATGCCGGGCCGATGGTCGTCAGCAAGCCGGTTCGAGGCGGGCAGATCGTCTACGCGCAGAACAACGATCTGGTGGTGCTGGCCCCGGTCAACTCGGGCGCGCAGGTGATCGCCGACGGGCACGTCCACATCTACGCGCCGCTGCGCGGCCGCGCGGTCGCCGGGGCGCAGGGGCTGGCCGGCGCGCGGATCTTTTGTCAGAAGCTGGAGGCCGAGCTGGTGGCGATCTCCGGCGCCTACATCATGGCCGAGGAGATCCCGGCCCAGTTTCACGGCCGCGCCGTGCAGATCTTTCTCGAGGGTGGCGAGTGCCGCATCGCCGCGCTGTGAGAAAGGGCCGCCTCGGGCCGGCGCTCGACGCACTGGCGGCAGGAAATCGTTGCAAAAAATTTGGCACCTTCGCCGAACACCCGTTGAATGGATCCCACACAGGGAGGCTCACGTGTCTAAAGTCGTCGTAATCACATCGGGAAAAGGTGGCGTCGGGAAAACCACCACCAGCGCCAACATCGCCACCGGCATCGCCCAGCAGGGGAAGAAGACGGTCGCGATCGACTTCGACGTCGGGCTGCGCAACCTGGACCTGGTGATGGGCTGCGAGCGGCGGGTAGTCTACGACTTCGTGAACGTGATCCGCAACGAGGCCAAGCTGCAGCAGGCGCTCATCCGCGACAAGCGGGTCGAAAATCTCTACATCCTTCCCGCGTCGCAGACCCGCGACAAGGACGCGCTCGATCCGGAGGGCGTCGGCCGGGTCATCGAGGAGCTCAAGCAGATGGGCTTCGAGTACATCATCTGCGATTCGCCGGCCGGCATCGAGAAGGGCGCGCAGATGGCGATGTACTTCGCCGACGAGGCGATCGTCGTCACCAACCCCGAAGTCTCGTCGGTGCGCGACTCCGATCGCGTCCTCGGCCTGCTGGCCGCCAAGACCAGCCGCGCCGAGCTGGGCGGGCCGGCCATCCGAACCCATCTCCTGCTGACGCGCTACTCGCCGCTGATGGTCAAGCGCGGCGAGATGCTGAGCGTGGGCGACGTGCTGGAGCTGCTGGGGATTCCGCTGCTCGGCGTGATCCCGGAGTCGAAGGCGGTCCTGCAGTCGTCCAACAAGGGGGCGCCCGCGATCCTCGACGAGACGACCGACGTGGCGCAGGCCTACCTCGACGTGGTGTTCCGGTACCTGGGCCAAGAGCGCCAGCACCGGTTCATCGAAGAAGAGAAGCGCAGCTTCCTGGGCCGCCTGTTCGGATAACCGCCCGACAACGGTGAGGTCAATCATGGCGTTTTTCGACTACTTCAAACGGGCCCCCAAATCGGCGTCGCTGGCCAAGGATCGGCTGTCGATCATCGTGGCCCGCGAGCGCGCCGGGACCCGCAGCGGCCCGGACTATCTGCCGGCGCTGCAGCAGGAGCTGCTGGCGGTCATCGCCCGTTACGAGACCATCGATCTCGCGAACGTGACGGTGAACCTGGACAAGAGCGGCGGCTGCGAGGTGCTCGAGCTCAACATCGTCCTGCCCGACTCGCCACCGCCCCCGCCGCCGCGTCTCTCGCAGACCGTCAGCGTCTAGTCGTCCCGCGGGCGGCGCAGCGCCCCGTTTGACCCTGTACCGGACGCCAAGCTATGGTCGGCGCCCGCGCAGGCCTTTGCGCCCGGAGCGAACATGGCTGGAACCGTCCCCATCGTCCCCCTCGAGAGCGCCGGCGGCGCGCGCGCGGTCGGTAGCGACGCCAGGTACACAGCGCCGCTGGCGGTGCTCACCACCCTGTTCTTCATGTGGGGGTTCCTGACCTGCCTGAACGACATCCTGAGCCCCCACCTCAAGGCGGTTTTCGAGCTCAACTACGCCGAGATCGGGCTGGTTCAGACGGCCTTCTTCGGCGCCTACTTCATCATGTCGTTGCCGTCGGGATTCGTCGTCAAACGCCTCGGCTACAAGAGCGGGATCATCATTGGCCTCTTGGCGGCGGGTCTTGGCTGCGTGCTCTTCTACCCGGCTGCCGCCGCCCGCTCGTTCGGCCTGTTCTTGCTGGCGCTGTTCGTGCTGGCCTCGGGGATCACCCTGCTCCAGGTGGCGGCCAACCCATTCGTCGCCGTGCTGGGCAGCCCCGCGACCGCCTCGTCGCGTCTGACGCTGACCCAGGCCTTCAACTCGCTCGGCACCACGTTGGCGCCTCTGTTCGGGGCGGCGTTCATCCTCTCGACGGCGGCAAAGTCATCCGACGAGATCAAGAAGATGGCTGCCCCGGTGGCCGAGGCGTACCGGATCGCGGAGGCGGGCGCGGTGCAGACCCCGTATCTGGGCCTGGCGGCTGCGCTGGTGGTGCTGGCCGGGGCGATCGCGCTGTTCAAGCTTCCCAAGATCGAAGACGTGACCCCGACTGCCGTCGACGCGGGCGGCAAGTCCCGCAAGAGCGCCTGGAGCTATCCGAGCCTGGTGCTGGGTGCGATCGGCATCTTCGTCTACGTCGGTGCCGAGGTGGCGATCGGCAACTACCTCGTCAGCTACTTCAAGGAGCCATATATCGGCGGCCTCACAGAGGCGCATGGCGCCAAGCTGGTCACTCTGTATTGGGGTGGCGCGATGGTGGGTCGGTTCATTGGCACGATCACGTTGCGGCTTTACAAGCCCACCAAGATCCTGGCCCTTCACGGGCTGGCTGCGTGCGGGCTGGCGCTGCTCACCATGGCGACCCACGGTGGGGTGGCGATGTGGTCGATCATCGCGATCGGGCTCTTCAACTCCATCATGTTTCCGACCATCTTCACCCTGGCGATCGACGGTCTCGGCCGCCACACCAGCCAGGGCTCGAGCATCCTCGTCATGGCGATTGTCGGCGGCGCCATCATCCCGCCGCTGGTCGGCAAGGTGGCCGATCTGATCGGCCTGCACTACTGCTTCTTCATTCCGGCGCTCTGTTACGTCTACATCGCCTGGTACGGACTCAAGGTCCGCCCGCCCGCGCCGTACGCCGCCGCCTGAACGCGCGGCCGCGCGCGCGGCGACCGACGGCCGCGCGGGCCCGTCCGACCAGCCCGGTCAGAACGAGCAGGTGCCGCTGGTGCAGCGCTGCTCGTCGGTCCACCACAGCGGCTGGCAGTCGGCCCCCGCCTTGGGGAAGGTGAGCTTGGTGGGGAGATCGCCGCAAAAAATGGTCGCGGTGTTGTCCGCCGTCTGATTGTCGGTGATGCTCGCGACCACGTTGCCGTTGACGGTGACGCTGAACGCGCGCGGCGTCGTGCCCGCCGCCGATGTCTGGCTCACGGTGTAGCAGGCCTGCCCGCTGGCGTTGTTGACCAGCACCGTCTCGGGACCGGTGATGAGGGTGTCCCGCACCTTGACCCCGTTGGCGTAGCAGACGGTCGCCGCGGTGAGCCCGACCGTCCCCTCGCAGGTTCCCTGCAGCGGACATTCTTGCAGCAGCGTCTTGATACAGGACGGATAGCAGGACGGGCTCGCGGTGGTCGGTTGGGCCGCGCCGCCGCCGCAGCCGAGCAGGGCGACGAACGCGCTGGCCGCCAGAAACCCGCCGGGCCCGAAAGCCTGGAAAGCACGGAAAGCACGGAAAGCACGGAACGCTCGGAAAGTCCGTCGCATGCCCGAAGTCTCGCACAGGGCGGCGGAATCCCGAACCCGGATCGCGACCACCGGCGCCTCCCGGACCGCGTGGTATAAATCGCGGGCCTTGCGAAGCGATGCGCTGAAAAAGGGGATCAACCGCGCCCCGGCGCGGGCCATGCTGAAGGCGACCGGGCTCTCGGACGCCGACCTCGACAAGCCGCTCATCGCGGTCGCCAACACCTGGACCGACGCCACGCCGTGCAACCTGCACCTGCGCGAGCTGGGGGCCAAGGTCAAGGAGGGGATCCGCGCCGCCGGCGGCACGCCGATCGAGTTCAACACCATCGTCGTCTCCGACGGCATCAGCATGGGGACGGAGGGGATGCGGGCCTCGCTGATCTCGCGCGAGGTGATCGCCGACTCGATCGAGCTGGCGGTGCGCGGCGCGATGTGCGACGGCGTCATCGCGCTGTCCGGCTGCGACAAGACGATCCCCGGGACCATGATGGCGCTGGCCCGCCTGGACCGACCGGGGTTGATGCTGTACGGCGGCACGATCATGCCGGGCCGCTTTCAGGGCAAGGACGTCAGCATCCAGGACGTGTTCGAGGCGGTCGGGGCTTGCGCGGCCGGGCGGATCAGCGAAAGTGAGCTGCGCGCGCTGGAGGACGTCGCCTGCCCGGGGGCGGGCGCCTGCGGCGGCCAGTACACCGCGAACACCATGTCGATGGCGGGCGAGATGCTGGGAATCTCCCCGATGGGGCTCAACGACATCCCGGCCGTCGACGCGCGCAAGGGAGCGGCCGCGGTCCGAGCCGGCAAGATCGTCATGCGCCTCGTGACCGAGGACCTGCGCCCGAGCAAGATCCTCACCCGCGCCGCCTTCGAAAATGCGATCACGGCCGTCGCGGCGACGGCCGGATCGACCAACGCTGTCCTGCATCTCATGGCCATCGCCCACGAAGCGGGCATCGCGCTCACGCTCGAGGACTTCGACGCGATCGCCGCGCGCACGCCCACGCTGGCCGACCTCAAACCGGGTGGGCGGTTCATGGCCTCCGATTTCGAGCGCGCGGGCGGCGTCCGGCTGGTCGCCCGCCGCTTGCTGGAGGCGGGCCTGCTCAAAGACAGCCCGACGGTCAGCGGCGCCGGCATCGTGGAGGAGGTGGAGTCGGCCATGGAGACGGCCGGCCAGGAGGTGGTTCGGCCCCTCGACAGTCCGGTCAGTTCGCGGGGTGGCTTCGCCATCGTGCGTGGGACGCTCTCGCCCGAAGGGGCGGTGGTAAAGCTGGCCGGTCACGCGCGCCGCAAGCACACCGGACCGGCGCGGGTGTTCGACTCCGAAGAGGACTGCTTCGCCGCGGTCCAGCGCCGCGAGATCAAGGCGGGCGACGTGGTCGTCATCCGCTACGAGGGGCCGAAGGGCGGCCCCGGGATGCGCGAGATGCTGGGTGTTACGGGCGCGCTCGTCGGCCAGAAGCTGGGCGACAGCGTCGTGCTCATCACAGACGGCCGATTCTCCGGCGCCACCCACGGCTTCATGGTCGGCCACGTGGCGCCCGAGGCGCAGGTCGGCGGCCCCATCGCGTTCGTGCGCGACGGCGACCTCATCACCCTCGACGTCGACGCGCGTCGCCTCGACGTGGAGGCCGATCTCGAATCGCGCAAAGCGGGCTGGAAGGCGCCGCCCTGGCGCTTCCGCACCGGCGTGATGGCGAAGTACGCCGGGTCGGTCTCCTCGGCCGCGCAAGGCGCGATCACGCTGCCCGTGCTTCCCTAGGCAGGCCGCTCCGGGCTAGGTCCTGGCTGAGGTCCTGGCTTGTTTGGGGGCACGATCGAGGGATTCCCAGAGCGCCCGCACCAGCGGCGAGGTCAGCTTCTTGCGCTGGGTGCAGACGCCGACCCGAAATTCTCCCAGGGCGTCGCTGCCCCCGTCGGCGTCGAGCACCCGCACCTTGGAGGCCAGTGGGCTCTCTTCGAGCACGATGCGCGGCACCACGCCGACGCCACAGCCGAGGCTGACCAGCGCCAGGATCGCTTCGCTGCCAGCGATCTCGCCGTAGACCTGCGGGGTGATGCGTTTGCCGCGGAACCAGCGATCGGCGCCCTCCCGCGCCTGGCCCGACGAGGGCAGCACCATGGGCAGCTCGGCCCAAGGGATGGGGCGGCGGTGGCAAAGGCGCTCGACCTCGCAGGCGGCGCGGGGCGCCGCGAACACCAGCGGCGTGTGGAGCAGCACCCGCGCCACCAGCGCGCGCGGCACCTGCGAGGGAATCGCGGCCACGCTGACGTCGACGTGCCCTTCGGCGAGACGCTCGAGCGCGTCGGCGGCGTATCCGGTCTCGAGCTGGATGTGGATGTCGGGGTGGCGCTGTCGAAAGTCGCTGAGCAGCTCCGGTAGAAAAGTCTGGCAGGCCGTCACGGAAGCGAAGACGACGATCGTCCCCGCGAGGGTGTCGCGGCGGCCCCGCAGATCCCGCTGCAGCCCGTCCCAGCGTTCGAGAGTCTCGCGGGCATGCTCGGCGAACCGGGTCCCTTCCGGCGTCAGACGGACCGAGCGCCGATCCCGCTCGAACAGCGGCCAGCCGGCCTCCCGCTCGAGGCGCTGGATGGTGCGCGACAGCGCCGACGGGCTGACGTGGCAATCCCGGCTGGTGCGCAGGAAGTGCAGCGTCCGCGAAAGGTGCAGGAAAAGCCGGAGCGCGTCGTAGTCCATGGGTGATCCGTATTGCCGGTATCGTAGTATTGCAGAACTCGCAACAGAGAGTTGCGATCAAATCATTTTACGCAACGACCAGGGTCCGCTACCTTGTCTGCTCCACCCGGGAGGTTCGCGATGAGCTTTACGTCCAAGATCTTCGGCATCGACACGGTCAAGATGAGCGATCGCAGCGAGCAGATCGTCAAGGGGGGGCGTCATCTCTTCCCGCTGCTCCCCAAGGCGTTCGCCGGCGTCAAGCAGATCGGCGTCATCGGCTGGGGATCGCAGGGGCCGGCGCAGGCGCAGAACCTGCGCGACTCGCTGGAGGGGACCGGGATCAAGGTCAAGATCGGTCTGCGGGCCGGATCGAAGTCGATGGACGACGCGCGCAAGGCGGGCTTCTCGGAGTCGAACGGAACCCTGGGCGAGATGTTCGCCGTCATCAAGGAATCGGACATCGCGCTCCTCCTGATCGCGGACGGCGCGCAGGGCGAGCTCTTCCCGCGCGTCTTCGAGAGCCTGCGTCCGGGGGCCACGCTGGGCCTTTCGCACGGCTTTCTGCTGGGGCATCTCAAGAACGTGGGCGCGAAGTTCCCCGCCAACATCAACGTGATCGCGGTCTGCCCGAAGGGGATGGGGCCGTCGGTGCGGCGGCTCTACGTGCAGGGCAAAGAGGTCAACGGCGCCGGCATCAACGCCAGTTTCGCCGTGGAACAGGATATCGACGGGCGCGCGACCGACTACGCGCTCGGCTGGTCGGTGGCGCTCGGATCGCCGTACACCTTCCAGACCACGCTCGAGTCCGAGTACAAGTCCGACATCTACGGCGAGCGCGGCATCCTGCTGGGCGCCGTGCACGGGATCATCGAGAGTCTCTACCGGCGCTTCATCGCTCAGGGGATGAGCAAAGAGGCGGCCTTCCTCAATTCGGCCGAGTCGATCACGGGGCCGATCTCGAAGACCATCTCCAAGCGCGGCATCCGCGCGGTCTACGAGGGGCTGGACACGGCGGGCAAGGCCGAGTTCGACCAGGCCTACACGGCGGCCTATCCGCCGGCGAAGGAGGTGCTGGCCGAGATCTACGACGAGGTGTCGAGCGGCAACGAGATCCGCGGCGTGGTGCTGGCCGGCGAGCGCCTCAAGAAGCACCCGATGGGAAAGATCGACGGTACGGAGACCTGGAAGGTCGGCGCCGCGGTACGGGCCAAGCGCGACGAGGCGAAGATCCCCGTTCACCCGTTCGCGGCGGGCGTCTACATCGCGACGATGATGGCGCAGATCGACGTGCTCCTCGAGAAGGGTCACCCCTACTCGGAGGCCGCCAACGAGTCGGTGATCGAGTCGGTCGACTCGCTCAACCCCTACATGCACGCCCGCGGCGTCGCCTACATGGTCGACAACTGCTCGACGACGGCGCGCCTCGGCTCGCGGAAATGGGCCCCCCGCTTCGACTACCTGCTCACCCAGGTGGCCTACGTGAACGTCGACGAGAACCGCCCGGGCGATTCGGCGCTGTTGGATGCCTTCAAGAAGAACATCATCCACGACGTGCTGGCGGTCTGCGCCGAGCTCCGACCCAGCGTCGACATCTCGGTGTCGTAGGTCGAATCTCCGCTCGTGGAGGCGTCGCCTTGTCGCGTTATCGTCGACGGGGCGCGCCACCAATGTGACGGCCGGCCGGCGATCCGGACCGATCGCGCGCCGACAATGTCGCAGGCGTGTTTCGGCCCGGCGAACCGCTGGTTAAACTTCACGCATAAGGTTGCGCAGCGACGATCCGGCGCTCAATATTCTCGCGACCGGGCCGATGAACGGCTCGACGCTGTGAAGGTGAAAACCAAGAGGCGATAACTCAGAACAAAAGGAAAGGCAGAGCAGTTAGATCATGAAGAGCGTGGTGACGGGGTTGATGATGTTGGCGGGGTCGGTGGTTCGAGAGAAGGGACAGGGCTTCGACGATTTCGGGTGGCGGCGGGAGGTGCAGCGCGCGCGCGATGCGCAGGTCGAGTCGGCGACGGCGACGGGCAACTCGGGTGACGACTCGGTGATCGTCGTCGCCGGGCCGCCGATCGGGACGGCCGGGCCGGCGGACGCGGCCCTGGTGAGCGTCGAGCGGGTCGACGTCACGGTCGCCCCGGGCGATTGGGACGTGGCCTGCGAGCGCCAGCAGGGAAATCGGCTGGTATTCGATCGCAGCTCGGTCCGCGATCTGGGCGGCGCGACGCTATTTCGCTGGGCGCCCGTCGAGGGCGCGGCGCCGGAGGCCGATGCCGTGATCTACACGGCCGTCGCCGACTGCCGCGAGAAGAGCGTCGAGGCGAGCTGGCCGGGGAAGCGTCGGGAGACGCGCTCGGGCACTTGCGGACGGTATCTGGTGGACGCGGTCTGTTCGGCGCGTACCGCGGTCCGGACGCCCAAGCCGGAGCAGCGGGATCGCGCCAGTCGAGCGAGGACGGGCGTTGCGGGCGTCCCGCACGCGAGCGCGACGCCGTAAGCCGCGCGCCGGTTTCCGCACGGTGCGACGCCGTAGGGCGCGCGCGGTGTTGTCGTCCAGGCCGGTCGAAAAGCCGGCTTCCTGGTGCCCGGCCGCGGTCGGGGGAGTATTCTCCCCCGCATGACGGACTTGGTCCTCACACTGCTTGGGCCGGATCGGCCGGGAATCGTGGAGCAGGTGGCGGAGGTGATCGCCGCGCACGGCGGCAACTGGCTGGAGAGCCGGATGAGCCACCTGGCGGGCAAGTTCGCGGGCATCCTGCGTGCCGAGCTGCCGTCCGACCGGGTCGCCGGGGCGCTGGTGGCGCTGGCGGCGCTAGAGACCCGCGGCCTCAAGGTGATCGCGGAGACCGCGACGGGCGCGGCCGCGGCACCGGCGGAGCGGAGAATGGAGTTCGAGCTGGTCGGGCTCGATCGGCCCGGGATCGTGCGCGAGATATCGCAGCTCCTGGCCAGCAACGGCGTCAACGTCGAGGATCTCGTCACCAACCGGAGCAGCGCCCCCATGTCGGGCGAGATGCTGTTCGAGGCGCGAGCCCACGTGCGCGTCCCGCCCACCACCGACGTGGCGCGCCTGCGCGCCGAGCTGGAGCGCCTGGCCAGCGATCTGGTGGTCGAGGTCAAGCTGACGGTCCTCGAATCCGACGGTCGTCGGCGCTGAGGCCAGCAGCATGTCGTCGACGCGGCTCTTGGTTCTCGGCGCCGTTCGCATCTTTCAGCCGGTGCATGGCTACGACGTCCGCCGCGAGCTCCTCTCCTGGAAGGTCGATCTGTGGGCGAACGTGGCGCCGGGGTCGATCTACAACGCGCTCAAGACGCTGACCAAAGAGCGGTTCCTCAAGGTCGTGGGGACCGGACAGATCGGTGGGCGTCCGGAGCGGACGCAATACAGCCTCACGCCCGACGGCGAGAAGGAGTACCAGACCTTGCTGCGCGACACCTGGTGGCGGGTCATCCCGCCGGTCGACCAGCTGATGCCGGCGCTCTGCTTCATGCCCAGCCTGAGCCGGCAAGAAGTGGCCGCCGCGCTCGAGCATCGGATCGGGCAGGTCGAGGGCGCCCTGAAACATATCGCCTTCGCCCGCCTGGAGATCCGGCCGCCGGAGACGCCCGAGCACGTCAAGGAGCTCTACGATCTCCAGGCGGCCCGGCTCGCGGCTGAAATCCCCTGGGCTCGCACGCTCCTCGAACGGCTCGCGCGCGGCGAGTACGAGGACCGCAAGACCGCCGGTCGCCTCATCAAGGCCGGCCGGCGCGCGCGGGGGCAGCCCGAGGTCGCCGAAAAGCCTTCGACCGGACCTGCCCGCGGACCTGCCCCCCAGGGGAGGCGCGCTTCAAAAAAATCCTCTTGACGGCATATAGTCAAATTTGAATAATCACCCTGGATCAAGATGGCGGCCCAGACGAACCAACCGATGGTCGAGGCGCGGGGCCTCGGGCGCACCTTCCGCACGCGCACCGGCGCCGTCGAGGCGGTGGCCGGCGTCGATTTCGCGATCCAGGCGCGCGAGGTGGTCGGCTTTCTAGGGCCGAACGGGGCGGGGAAAACCACCACCCAGCGGATGCTCTCGACGCTGCTGGCGCCGACGTCGGGCGAGGCGACCGTCGCCGGCTGCGATCTGCGCCGCGATCCGGTGGGGGTGCGGCGGCGGATCGGTTACGTCGCCCAGGGCGGCAGCACCAACCCGAACGCGCTGTGCGACGAGGAGCTCGTGCTGCAGGCGCAGCTCTACGGCCTCGGCGCCGAGGAAGCCCGGCGGCGCGCGGACGAGATCTGCGCGCGGCTGGACCTCGGCGATCTCGGAGCCCGCCAGATCAAGACGCTCTCGGGCGGGCAGCGGCGCCGGCTCGACGTCGCGCTCGGCCTGGTGCACGGGCCGGGCCTGGTGTTCCTCGACGAGCCGTCGACCGGGCTCGATCCGCAGAGTCGCGCCAATCTCTGGACCCACATTCGTGGCCTGCGCGACGAGCTGGGGACGACGGTCTTCCTGACCACCCACTATCTCGAGGAGGCCGACGCGCTGTGCGATCGCATCCTCATCATCGACCACGGCCGCATCGTGGCCGAAGGGACGCCCGACCAGCTCAAGCGGCGGATCTCGGGCGATCTGGTGATCTTCACGGTCGGCCCGGAGGCGGAACGGGCGCGCGGCGTTCTGGCGGGGCGTCCGGGCGTGCGCGAGGCGGTGCCGCACGACGGGACGGTGCGGGTGACGGTGGAGCGCGGCGAGGAAGGGGCGCTGCCGCTCATGCGCGCGCTCGACGCCGCCGGAATTCCGGTCGCCTCGATGCAGATCGCGCGTCCCACCCTCGACGACGTGTTCCTGACCCTGACCGGTCACTCGCTGCGCGACCAGCCGGCGGCCGAGGGACGGAGGCCGTCGTGAGCGCCTGGCGGGAAGCGCGTCTGGTGTTTCGGCAGCAGCTTCGCCTGTCGTGGCGGCAGCCGGTCTGGGCGGTGCTGGCGCTGATCCAGCCGTTGCTCTACCTGGCGCTGTTCGGACCGCTCCTCCGCCCGCTCACCCACACGCCCGGGTTCCCGCCGGGAAGCTCCTGGTCGGTGTTCGTTCCCGGGCTGCTCATCCAGCTGGCGATGTTCGGGACGATGTTCGTCGGCTTCGGCCTGATCGCGGAGATGCGCTACGGCGTGGTCGAGCGGATGCGGGTCACGCCCGCCAGCCGGATGGCGCTGCTCATGGGCCGGGTGATGCGCGACGCGGTCGTGCTGGTCGGACAGGCGGTCCTGCTCATCGCGATCGCCACGGTGTTCGGGCTGCGCGCGCCGCTGCTGGGTCTGGCGGCCGTGCTGGTGATCGTGCTCCTGCTGGGGATCTCGCTCTCGTCGTTTTCCTACGCGGCGGGGCTCAAGTTGCGGAGCGAGGACGCGCTGGCGCAGCTCCTCAACAGCCTGGCCGTGCCGCTCTTGTTGCTGTCCGGCATCCTGCTGCCGATGTCGCTGGCGCCGCGCTGGCTCTATCTGCTCTCGCGCCTCAACCCCTTCAGCCACGTCGTCGACGGGGCGCGCGCGGCCGTGCGCGGCGACTTCGGCTCGGGCTCAATCGCGGTGGGCTTCATCGTCGCCCTCGCGCTGGCCGTCGCCGGCGTCGCCGTCGGCACCCGGACGTTCCACCGTGAGTCGAATTAACTCGGGACCCTGGGAGGGTCCCGTGCCCCCCGCGACGAGGTCGTGCCAGCAAAGCTGGCCCGCCCTCACGCGATCGAGCTCGGGACAGTCGCTATTTCAGGGGCAGGGTTTGCGTCTCGCCGGGCTTGAGCTCGAGGACGGTCACCTTGGCGCTGGCCTTGTCCTTCTTGAGGGCGGCCCGCAGCTCGTCGGGCGTCCCGGCCAGGGCGGGGAAGGTTCCGAAGTGCATCGGGATGACGGTCTTGACCTTGAGCATCTTGGCGGCCAGCGCGGCGCCCGCGGGGTCCATCGTGAAATGACCGCCGATGGGGAGCATCGCGATGGTCGGGTGATAGCGCTCGGCGATGAGCGACATGCCGGCAAAGACGTCGGTGTCGCCCGCGTGGTACAGGGTCGGCCCCTTCGCAATCTCGATCACGAAACCCAGCGCCGGGCCGCTGTATTTCGGCCCCGACTTGTCCTGCCCGAATCCGCCCGAGTGCAGCGCCTCGACGACGTGGATGGTGGCATCCTTGACCGTGATCGTGCCGCCCATGTTCATCCCCTCCGAACTCTGCGCGCCGATCAGGCTGGCCAGCTCGTAGGAGGTGATGACCTTGGCGCCGGTCTTCTTGGCCAGCTCCGCGGTGTTGCCGACGTGATCGAAATGACCGTGGGTAACCAGGATGGCGTCGAGCGCCTTGGGATGTTCGAGCTTCGGCGCGCTGGGGTTGTCGAGCCAGGGATCGATGGCGATCGTGGCGCCGCCCGGCGTCGTGATGACGAAGGCCGCGTGTCCCCACCAGGTGGCGGTGGTTCCGGTGGCGGCCATGGTCGTGCCGACCGGCGAGGGCGCGGCCGTCTTGGTGGCCATCTTGGAGGCGGCCGGCGCGGCCGCAGGCTTGTCGTTGGCGGCGTAGGCGTTTGCGGAGAGCAGCAACGCAAGCGGCGCAAATGGAACGACGGCACGGATCGAGACGCAGAGCTTGTTCATGAAATCTCCTGGGACCGGGGGCTTGGCGGGCGCCAATGTAATCCATTGCCCGCTGGTTGGGACGTGAATTGGGATCCGCTCTGGCATCGAGGAAGTCGTGGCTTGACACCACGGGATCCGTCGATTATTGCCGCGGTGTCGCCGGACGCGGAAGCGGGGAACGGACAGACCGAAAGGACGTCATGAAGGCCATCGTTTCAGTTCGTGAGGCGGTCAAGAACTACATCCTGGGCAACGTCGTCGTTCCCGCCCTGCGGGGCGTGACGTTGGACGTCGTCGAGGGCGATTTTCTCGCCATCGCCGGCCCCTCGGGCAGCGGCAAGACGACGCTCCTCAACCTGATCGGCTGCGTCGATACGCCGACCTCGGGTACCGTGGAGGTCGCGGGCAAGGACACCCGGCAACTCTCCGAGCGCGAGCTCACCGACCTGCGCCTCCACACGATCGGCTTCATCTTCCAGAGCTTCAACCTGGTGTCGGTTCTGACGGTGTTCCAGAACATCGAGCTGCCGCTGCTCCTGCAACGCAAGCTGAACGGCCCAGAGCGCGCCCAGCGGGTGGCAGCCCTGCTCGAGCGGGTCGGGCTGCGCGAATACGGAGCCCACCGCCCCAGCGAGCTGTCGGGTGGGCAGCGGCAACGGGTCGCCATCGCGCGCGCGCTCGTGACCAGGCCGCAGCTGGTGCTGGCCGACGAGCCGACCGCGAACCTCGATTCGGTGACCGGCGCGCACATCCTCGACCTGATGCGGGAGCTGAACCGAACGGAAAAGACCACCTTCATCTTCTCGACCCACGACCAGAGCGTGATGGCGCACGCCAACGCCGTGGTGCGGCTGGCCGACGGCAAGCTCGTCGATCGGGTGACCCCCGCGCAGGCGGCGGCCGAGACGGGCCTTCCGGCATGAGGGCCTGGCTCGCCACCCTGGGCGTGGTCGCGCAGATCGCGTTCCGGAACCTGTTCGCCAGCCGCCTCAAGACCATCATCGTGGGTGGCATCATCTTCTTCGGCGGCCTGCTGGTCGTGGCGGGCAATTCGCTGCTCGACAGCGTGGTGGCCTCGATGAGCCGCAGCGTGATCGGCAGCGTGGCGGGCCATATCCAGGTCTACAACGCCAAGTCCAAGGACACGCTGGAGGTGATGGGGCGGATGATGATGGGCGATCCGGATCTTTCGCAGCTCGACGATTTCGCCAAGGTGCGGGCGTCGCTGCTCAAGGTCGAGAACGTCAAGTCGGTGGTGCCGATGGGGATCAGTGGGGCTCTCGTGACCTCGGGCAACACCATCGATCTGGCGCTCGAGAAGCTGCGCAACGCGGTCAACGCGCGCCGCGACGCCAAGACCGACGGTGAGCGGGCCCAGGCCGAGCTGCAGGTCGCCAGCGAGAAGGGGCACGTCCGGCAGATCGTCTCGGTGCTGCAGGGGGATCTCAAGAACGCCAAGGCGGTGCTCGACGAGCGCACCATCGATCCGGCCGACGGCGCGGCGGTCAACCGCGCGGCTTCGGATGCGTTCTGGCAGGATTTCGACAAGGAGCCCTTCGAGGCGCTCGAGTTTCTCGAAAACCGGATCGCGAGCCAGGCGGCCGACGCCGATCTTCTGTTTCTCAACTACATCGGCACCGACTTCCAGGCTTTCCAGAAGTCGTTCGATCGCATGAAGATCGTCGAGGGGACGATGGTGCCGGCCGGCAAGCGCGGCTTCCTGTTCGCCAAGCACGTCTACGAGGAGCAGCTCAAGCTCAAGGCGGCGCGCCGGCTCGACCAGATCAAGGAGGGGACGGAGAACGAGGGGGAGACCATCGCGACCGACCCCGATCTGAAGCGGATGGTGCGCGAGAACGTCTCACAGGTGCGCGAGATCTTGCTCCAGCTCGACGCGGCCAAGACCGTGGATTTCCGCGCCAAGCTGCAGCGCGAGCTGGCGAGCCAGGAGACGGACGTCGGCAAGCTGCTCGCGGCGTTCTTCCAGACCGACGACCACAACTTCCGCGGGCGTCACGACTTCTTCTACAAGGAGCTGGCGCCGTCGCTCGAGCTCTACCGCGTGCGGATCGGCGACGTGCTGACCATCAAGGCGTTCACGCGCTCCGGGTACGTGCAGTCGGTCAACGTCCCCGTCTACGGCACCTTCGAGTTCCAGGGGCTCGAGAAGTCGACGCTGGCGGGGGCGCTCAACCTCATGGACATGGTTTCCTTCCGCGAGCTCTATGGGTTCATGAGCGGCGAGAAGCTGGCCGAGATCCAGGCGCTGCAGAAGGCGGCCGGTGCCCACGACGTGAGCCGCGAGAACGCCGAGGCCGAGCTGTTCGGCAGCAAGGCGACGGACGCGCCCGCCGCCAAGGCGCCCCGAAGGATCGAAGCTACCACCACGCCGGGCGTGGCCCCGGTCATGCACGATCTGGGCGAGTCGCTGGGCGGCAAGCTGCAGCGCGAGGAGGCGCGCAGCCGGGTCTTCCCGTCCGACGAGGTCGAGCGCGGCGTGGTGCTCAACGCCGCCGTCATCCTCAAGAATCCGAAGAAGATCAAGGAAACCATCGTCGCGATCGAAGCGCAGGGGAAGCAGGACGGCCTCACCCTCAAGGCGATCGATTGGCAGGCCGCCGCCGGCCTCATCGGCCAGTTCGTCAACGTCATCCGGATCGTGCTCTACGTCGCGATCCTGATCATCTTCCTCATCGCGCTGGTCATCATCAACAACGCGCTGGTCATGGCCACCCTCGAGCGGGTCAAGGAGATCGGCACCCTGCGCGCGATCGGGGCGCAGCGGCGCTTCATCCTGGCGATGCTGGTGGTCGAATCGATCGTCGTTGGGTTCATCTTCGGCGGCCTGGGCGCCGGCCTCGGCGTGCTTCTCGTGACCGTGGTGGGCAAGATCGGCATCCCCGCCAAGTCCGACGTCTGGTTCTTCTTCTTCTCGGGGCCGCGTCTTTACCCCTTCATCGGGACGAGCAACATCGTCGCGGCCTTCGCGATCGTGCTGCTCGTGAGCGCCTTCTCCAGCTTCTACCCGGCGTGGATCGCCATGCGGGTCACCCCCCGCCAGGCCATGCAGGAGGAGGAGTAGCCAATGTCGTCGTCCAAGCTATTCGTGGATCTCACGATCGCCTTCCGCAACCTGGTGCAGCACCGGCGCCGCACGCTGTTTCTGGGCGCCGCGATCGCGGCGGTGACGGCGCTGCTGGTGCTGCTCAACGGCCTGTCCACCGGCGTGCGCGAGACCATGATCGACACCGCCACGACGCTGTCGACGGGGCACGTCAACGTGGGTGGGTTCTACAAGGTGACGGCCGGTCAGGCCGCGCCGGTCGTGACCAACTACAAGAAGGTGTTGGCGGTCGTTCAAAAGACGGTCCCCGAGATGGCGTTCGCCGTCCACCGCGGACGCGGCTGGGCCAAGCTGGTCTCCGACACCGGATCCCTGCAGGCCGGCATCACCGGGATCGACATCCGGAGCGAGCCCAAGTTCTCCTCGGTGCTGCAGCTCGAGAGCGGCAAGCTCGAGGATCTGGCGCAGCCGGGCACGATCCTGCTCTTCGACAACCAGGCGGAAAAGCTGGGCGTCAAGGTGGGTGACGCGCTCACGATCTCGGCGCCCACCACCCGCGGCACCAACAACACCATCGACGTGCGGATCGTGGCGATCGCCCACAGCCTGGGCCTGCTCAGCACCTGGAACTGCTTCATCCCGATCGAGAGCCTGCGGGCGCTCTACCAGATCAACCAGGACGCGACGGGGGTGATCCAGATCATGCTCAATCGCAAGGACTTCGACCACATCCCCGCGATCGCGGCCCGCTTGCGGCAGGCACTCGATCAGGCGGGTTACCGGATCATGGAGCCGGACCCGCGCGCCTTCTGGATGAAGTTCCAGTCGGTCTCGCGGGAAGATTGGACCGGGCAGAAGCTCGACGTCACCAACTGGGAGGACGAGATCTCGTTCATGACCTGGACGCTCAAGGCGCTCGAGGGGATTTCCTACGTGCTGATCGTCATCCTGGTCGCCATCATCATCATCGGGATCATGAATACGATGTGGATCGCGATCCGGGAGCGCACGCGCGAGATCGGGACGTTGCGGGCCATCGGCATGCATCGGCGTGAGGTGCTCTGGATGTTCCTGCTCGAATCGCTGATGCTCGGCCTCCTCGCCACCATCGTCGGTGTGCTCATGGGGGCCGCCGTCGCCGCCGGGCTCAACGCGGCCCACGTTCCGGTGCCCACTGGGTTGCAGTTCTTCCTGATGTCACCGCACCTCCATCTGGCCGTGCACGGATCGCTGATGGTCCGCGCGATCGTGATCATCACGTTCGTCACCGGGGCCGCGGCGTTCTATCCGTCCCTCAAGGCCGCCCGTCTCCGGCCGGTCGTGGCCATGTCCCACTTCGGATGACCCCATGAAAAAGCAAACCCTCGCCTCCCTGCTCGCCGCCTTCATGCTGAACCTGTTCCCGGGGCCCGCGCCCGTCCGCCGGGCGGAGGCCGCCCTCAGCTCGGCCCAGATGGTCGAGCTGCTCAAGCTGGTCGACGATCGCCAGAAGAACAACGGCGACTGGCGCGCAGCCGCCTATCTCGAACAGAAGGAGAAGGACAAGGTCGACACGGTCTACGAGACCGAATATTTCCGCCGCTCCTCCGATCAGAAGTTCATGATCCTCTTCACCAAGCCGAAGTCGTCGGCCGGGCAGGGTTACCTGCGCATCGACAAGAACCTCTGGTTCTACGATCCCTCCGTCGGCAAATGGGAGCGACGCACCGAGCGCGAGCGGATCGGCGGCACCAACTCGCGCCGGTCGGACTTCGACGAGTCGCGCCTGGCCGATGAGTACGACCCTTCCGACGAGGGCGACGACAAGCTCGGCGCCTACACGGCGCAGAAGCTCCTGCTGAACGGAAAGCCCGGCCAGGACCTGGCGTTCCCGGTCATCCGCATCTGGATCGACAAAGACACCAAGAACG
This sequence comes from uncultured Myxococcales bacterium, assembly GCA_937889515.1. GTDB lineage: Bacteria > Myxococcota_A > Polyangia > Fen-1088 > Fen-1088 > JADGRB01. Next base: position 33,242 of record CALAOV010000325.1, read on the forward strand.
TCCTCAAGCGCCAGGAGTACGCGCTGTCGGGGCGTCTTTTGCGCACGTCCTATTATCCCAAGTGGAAGAAGATCTACAGCCCCTCGAAGAAGGGGGACACCTGGTATCCGGAGGAGATTCGCTTCTACGACGAGGTCGAGAAGGCCAACCAGACGCTGGTCCTGATCAAGTCGGTCGATCCCAATCCGCTCCCACAGAACCTCTTCACGAAGGCCTGGCTCGAGAGCAAGAGTAGGTGATGCGGCTCGCCGCCGGCGCGCTCGGCTTGGGGCTCGCCTTTGCGCCCGTCGTTGCGTCCCCCGCCTGGGCACAGGCCGCGGGTGGGGATCGTCCGAGCGAGCAAGATATCTTCGGCGCAGGCGCGGCGCCCGCCGCACCGCCGGCCGCGCCTCGGGCCGCCGCCGCGGCT
>CALAOV010000326.1 GCA_937889515.1 uncultured Myxococcales bacterium
GCCCGCGGTCCCGCCGGTCGCGTGGCCTGCGGTCCCGCCGGCCGCATGTCCCGCTGTCCCGCCGGTCCCGCCGGTCCCGCCGCCTCCCGAAGAACCGCCGCATCCCGGTGTGAGAAGGACGACGCCGATCCCGACCACCAACAAGCTTGCCGCGCGCATTGGATAATTCCTAAACCCTCGCGATGAAACTTGGCAAGGGCGATGGTCGCTTGCCCGCCCGATTTGGGGCGGTTCCTTACTGGCAGATCGGGGCGCCACCCCCGTCGGTCGCACCGCAGGCAAGTCCCGTGTTGCAGGTTCTCATCGCCACTGGACCGCCGCCGCAGCAGGATTGACCGGCGCCGCCGCAGGCCTGGCAGGTTCCACCGCCGCCGCCGAACATGCACGCGAGGCCGGTGTTGCACGACGCTCCCCCGGCACCCGCGCCGGTGCAGCAGGTTTGGCCCGCCGCGCCGCAAGGTTGGCACGAGTCGGCACCTCCGTCGGACGCGGCTGTGCACCCGAGGCCCGAGTTGCAGGTGGTGCCACCGCCGAAGCCGCCGCCTCCGCAGCAGGCTTGGTTGGCGCCGCCGCACGGGGCACAGGTCCCGCCCGTTCCCATGGTTGCGCCGGCGCACTCGCCACCGGATTGGCAAACCGCTCCCGGACAGCAGGCGCCGTTGAGGGCGCCGCAGCTCATGCACGTTCTGGCCGCGCCCCCGCCGGGGTTGGCGCAGCCGAGACCGGCGCTGCAGGCGTCACCGGCGCAGCAGACCTGGCCACTGCCGCCGCACGGCTCGCAGGTGGTGGCGCCGCCGCCCATTCCGCCCCCGTCGACCGCCGCCTGACAGGAAAGACCGGACTCGCAGCTGTTGGCGTTCCCGCCGGCGCAACAACCCGCCCCTTGGCTTCCACAGGCGACGCAGGTGTTTCCCGTGCAACGGGTGCCGGACGCGGTACAAGTTGCGAAACCGCCGCCGCCCCCCCCGTCGACGGCGCCGGCGCCGCCGCAACACGTTTGATTGACCGCCCCGCAGGCCATTCCGGCCCCGTTCTGGCAGGAGCCTGCCGAGCAGGTTCCGGTCGTCCCGTTGCCGCTACAGGCCGAGCCGCTGGCGATACACAGGCCGGCGAGGCAACAGCCTCCCCCCTGGCAGCTGTTGGCGGCACAACACTGCAGGCCCGCCGTTCCGCACGCGGCGCCGTTGGCGCCGGTCTTGGTGGTGCTCCCGCAAGCCGACAGGGCCCCCAGAAGGCAGGCCAAGATTGTCGAAGCCATCCATTGCGGCGCAGTTTTTCGTTTCAAACAAGATATGGACCGTCGAGCATTCATAGTGAAGTCTCCGTTGTGAACGAAACCCGATATAGGCCTTCGTGCATCGGCTGCCGAGAAATCATCATCGATTTATTCGGGGGGCTTGCGTCGATCGAGTTTGTTGTCCACCGTCGACAGGTGCCCTCTTGCCGCTCGGATCAGGCAGTCGTGGGATGGATCACGACGTCGCGCTCGAGGTCGAGATGACCGCTCCCATCGTCTTGCTGGTTGCCGTAGCCGCGAACGCCAATGGCGTCGCCATGACCCGGGTGGCGGCGGCCACCTGCATCGAGGCCATGCCCGCGGGCGCCCAGAGCGTCGTCCGTCTGGTTCCCATCCTGCCCGACGATCGGGACCTCGCGGCCGATGCCTCGGCCGAGGGCGCCAACGCCGTGGTCGTCCTGACCTGGCACGACGCCGAGTTCCTGACGACGGACGTGCGGGTGTCGGTGGCTCCGCCCGGAATCCGCGGGCACGACTGGATCGCGCGGACGGTCGTGTTCAGCGCGCACGATCTGCCGGCCGAGCGCGGTCGAACGCTGGGGCTGGTCATCGCTTCGATGCTCGAGGAGAGTCGGGGGAGCGTGGCGCTCCGAAATCGCGACGCCGTCGAGCTCCCCACCGTCTCTCCGGGCGAGCCCAGGCCGGTCGATACGGGGTCGTCGCCGATCGCCGCCGACGTCGCCGTATCGGGGACGGCGGTGCTCGCCGCGCACGCCCGCTGGGCGATCGAGGCAAACCTGACCACCATCGTCGACAGCGCCGAGGGGCTGGACGTCGACGCCCTGGGTGGAAGCTTCGCCGTGCGTCGATCGATGACCGCTCGCCTGGCGCTGCGGGCCGGGCTCGGCTATCGGGTCGCCACCATCGATGGCGCCGATGCGATCACCCGCACCGCCTCGGTCGCGCTCGGCGGTGCCTGGACCAGCCCCGCCCTGGGACGCCCCCGCGAGCTCGGGTTCGGTGCGCAGCTGGACCTGCTGGGTTTGCACGAGGAGGTCGCGCGAGATAGCCGGGTCTCGACTGCGCCCAACAATGACCAGGGCTATTGGTCCTTGGGGGGCGAGCTCCTGGGACAGATCGGGTACGGGCTGTCCCTGGGTACGGCCGTTCTTTTCGGCGGCGGTCTCGAAGAGACCCTGACGGCGGCCGACATCGTGGTCGCCGGGCGGCAGATCGCCACCATCCCCCACCAGCGCCTGGTGTTCGAGCTGGGAATCTTGTCCCGTTTCTGACCGCCTGCTTTGCGGGACCCAGGGGTACTCTTATCCCTACAGAGCATGGTCGCCTTTCGTTCGCCCCGCCGTCCCGCCCTCACCGTCGTCGGTGGGGCCGGCCAGGAACCCGCCGTGCGGCGGGCGTCTCACAGCGACGACGAAATTCTGGGGGCTCTCCGCAGGGGCGACGACGGCATCGCGGCGGCCTTCTACTGGCGGGTGAAGCCGGTCGTCGATCGGACGGTCCGCCGCCTCCTGGGGCGGCTCGACAGCGAGGGCGAGGATCTGGTCCAGGTCGCGCTCGTTCAGCTCATCGAATCGCTGCCCAGCTACCGAGGGGAGTGCCCGCTCGACGCCTGGGTCTCCGCGGTGTCGGCGAACGTCGTCTACAAGCACATCCGGCGGCGCCGGCTCGAGCGCAGTATCTTCGTCTCGACGCTGGGAGAGGACGACGAGCTCACCGAGGAGCCTCAGACCGGCGGGACCGCCGCGACGGCCCACCTTCGCGAGGGGCTGAGGCGGATCGCGGAGCACCTGGCGGGCATGAGCGCGGATCGCGCCTGGGCCTTCGTCCTGCACGACGTCTGCGGCTATTCTCTGGAAGAGGTGTCTCACATCTGCGGCATCTCGGCGGCCGCCGCCCAGAGTCGTCTGGTGCGGGGCCGGCGGGACCTTCACGGGCGCGTCGCGGACGATCTGCGCCTGCGCGAGATCCTCGATCGGAGTGATCCGTGACCGAGCCTCGCTATGCCCAGCTGGTGGCCCGGATGCTGCGCGCGGCCCGGGGACGCATCGGCCCGCATCCGTCGGCGCCGCCGGCGGACGCGGTGGCGGCGCTGGCGGGTGTCATTCGCAACAGCGGGGTGCGACGGCGGCGGCGGCGCATCGTCCGATCGATCGGGGCCGCGGCGGCGGTCGTCGGCATCGCGCTCCTCGTCGGTTGGACGCTGATCCCTCGGAGGCGACCGATGTCCGTGGCGCCCGCCGGTCCGCGTCCGACCTTCGTGGCCGAGGGGTCGGCCGTCGCCACCGTCATGGCGGTCGGTGGCCCCATCCAGCCGCTTGTGTCCGGTCAGGAATGGCACCCCGGTGAGCATCTGCGGACGGACGGCCACTCGGTCACGCTCGCGACGAGAGACGGCAGCGCGATCGAGGTGGCGCCGCACTCGGATCTGCAGCTCGTGCGCGCCGACGTCGAGCGCTGGCTGCGGCTCGGCAGCGGGGCCGTCGAGGTGCATGTCGCCAAGCTGAAGGCCGCCGAGCGCTTCGTCATCGCGACGCCCGACGCGGAGGTGGAGGTGCGTGGAACGCGCTTCCGGGTCGCGATCGTGCCGGGCGTCGACGGGTGCGGGCGGGGGACGGTCACGCGGGTCTCGGTGACCGAAGGGGTGGTCGTGGTTCGCTCGTTTGGAGGGCAGTCCCGGGTCGAGGCGGGGAGTCGCTGGCCGGGGGACTGCGCCGAGCGGCCGGTTTCGACCGCACCGGCGGCGGGCCCCGCGCCCGCGCTTCGGGCCGAGGCGAAACGGCCGGTCGCACCCCGCGCCGCGGCGGTTCGCGAGCCGGCTCCCGTCGATGTGCCCGCGTCGACGCTCGCGACGGAAAATGATCTCTTCGGTGCCGCCCTCAAGGCGGAAGGGGCGGGCGATCGGCGGGAGGCCGTGCACCTGCTGGAGGTGCTCTTGGCCAGGTTCCCGCAGAGCCCGCTCAAGGAGAGCGCCCTCGTCGAGCGCGCGAGACTGATCGGTTCGACCCAGTCGGGGCGATGAGCCGCATCGGCCTCGGGGCGCTGCTCCTGGCGCTGGTGGGTTGCCGGGTCACGCTTCGCTTCGACGACCGGGACGCCGAGGCGGGCACCGCCCGGTGTGCCTCCGACGGCGACTGTTCCCTGAGCTCGCTGCACTGCGATCCGTCCTCCGGGCAGTGCGTGGCTTGCGTCGGGGACGGGCAATGCACGGCCGCCGGTCGCCCGCGCTGCGACGTGGCCCTTCACCGCTGTGTCGAGTGCGGCGTGGCGCAGGATTGCGGCTCCGGGTACCTCTGCGAGCCGAGCACGCGTCGCTGTCTGCAGACCTGCCTCTCGGTCGCCGACTGCCCCGACGACCAGGCCTGCGACCCGGCGGACGGGATCTGCGCGGAGTGTGCGGGCGACGGGGACTGCACCGCCGCCGGGCGGCCTCATTGCGATCCGTCGCTCAGCCGCTGCGTCGCCTGCGTCGACGACGAGCAGTGCGCCGACCCCACCCGCCACTGCGACCGCACGGTGGGCCACTGCGTCGGTTGCCTCTCATCCACCGACTGCCCATCCGCCCAGCTCTGCGATCCGACCAGCTCCACCTGCGTCGCGCCGCCCTGAGCGCTGGCCGGCGATTTTACGCGCGGCCGCCCGCCTGATTTTGCCGGCACGGGGATACCTGTCTGGTGATGCTCCCGTGCTTCGGCGATGCCGTTACGCTCGGGATCTCGGTCTCCTCGAAGGGACTCGAGAACAAGGCGCTCGGCCCCCTGGAAGGTCTCAAGAGAGCCACGCTCGCGAATGGCCGGTAGCCGCGGCGTCCTTTGAAGGTCACGGTCCGGATCGTCGATCCGCACACGATCGTCGTCTTCACCATCCCGCCCGTCGACCTCGCGAGCCTGACCGAGATGCTGGAGCTCGCGGCGTGCCGGGTCCGTCACGATGCCGCCGTGGTTCCCGCCAGGTTCGTCGCCGACATCGGCGCGGCCGGCGACGGGAGCCGCTACCTCTACTGCACCGTCGGCCTCTTGCGCTTTCCAAAGACGCCGGGACGCGCCGGTCTCGAACGGGCCCGCCTCATCGTGGCGGATCTGGTCGTCGAATGTGAGCTCGGGGTCCTGGCCTGATCGGGGATGGACGGGGCGGCCGGCCGCGCCCGGGGGGCCGGACCTGTCGGGGTGATCTCGAAAACCTGAGGGTCGACGGCCCGATTCTTGAGGCCGGCGCGCCGCTGGGCCGCGGAACATGCGGTCCGAGATCGGGAAATCGCGGCCACGGGTTTGGCACCGCGCTTGCGTAGAGCTAGCGCGCTCAACCCCGAGGTCCCAGCATGAAGCGCGCAGCCTTAACCCTGATCTTGACCACCGCCGCGGCCTGCGGCAGCTCGGAGCCCACCGGACGGTTGGTGGGGCAGACCACCTTCGTTTCGGCGCCGCCGGCGGGGACCGGCGTTTCGTCCGGGGCCAGCCAAACGTTCAACGGGGTGAGCAACGGCGCGGGGCCCACCACGGCGCCCACGGCGACGACGGCCACCACCACCACCCCGACCCGGACGGTCGAGGAGACCGATCTCTACCGTCTCGAGGGCGATCGCCTCTACTATCTGAACAGCTACCGCGGCCTCATGGTCTTCGACGTGACCGACGTCGATCACCCGGCGCTCCTGGGCCGCTCGCCGATCTACGGGTCGCCGGTCGACATGGTCGTGCGCAACGGCGTCGCCATCGTGGTGGTCGCCGACTGGTACGGGCAGCTCGCCGACGGCTCGCCGTTCTACGGCTCGATCGTGCGCGGCCTCGACGCCACCGATCCCACCAACATCAAGGTCCTAGGCGAGGCGAAGCTGGGGGGCTGGGTTCGCGACGACCGCGTCGTAGGCGACGTCATCTACGCGGTCAGCGAGGACTACGGCGTGAGCTACGGCTGGGACACCGGCACCGCCGGCACCTCGACCGAGACGGTGATCGTGTCGTCGGTCAGCTTCGCCAACAACGTCATCGCCTCGGTGGGCGAGGTCGACTTCCCGGGCTACACCGGCGTCTTCAACGTCACGCCCAATTCGATCCTGCTGGCGCACGACGCCCCGCCGGCCGCCAGCGGCAACCCGAGCGGCCTAAGTCAGCTCCTCTACCTCGACATCTCCGATCCGGGCGGCCAGATCGTGCAGCGCGGATCGCTCACCGTGAACGGGCAGGTCCAGGGCTGGGGCGCGGACAACGGCCGCTGGAACCTGGACTTCTCCGACGGGCTCACGGCCCACGTGATCGGCTGCGCCGCCGGCAGCTACGGCTACTGCGACAGCACGGTTGGCTACGTCCTGTCGATCGGCGACTTCAGCAATCCAGACGCGCCGGTGCTGGCGTCGCAGCTGGTCATTCCGTCGACCGGGTGGGGCGCGGCCGCCCGCTTCGACAGCAGCCGCCTCTACCTCTCGCCGTCCGGGTATTACGACTACGGGACCAATCAGTCGACGCCGTTCCAGGTCTACGATCTCACCAACCCGAAGGCGCCCGCGCTGGCGGGGACGCTCTCGATCCCCGGCACGGTCTGGAACATCTTGCCGGCGCCCAGCCTGAGGCTCTTCGCGCTGGGCAGCGACTACGGCTCATCCACATCCGGCAACAGCGATTCGGTCTCCCTCAAGTACCTCGACGTCACGACGCCGTCGGCGCCGCAGCTCATCGGCACCTCGACCTTCGGGCAGGGCTGGGCCTGGACGCCGGCCGCGGGGACGTTCAAGGCGTTCACCATGGACGCGACGCAGGGACTGGTGGTGCTGCCGTTTTCGGGCTGGAACAACACCACCGGGGCCTACAACGATGGCCTCCAGCTGATCGATTTCACCGCCTCGAGCATCGCCACCGACGGCGCGGCGCTCACGCGCGGCTGGGTCGAGCGCGGGATCTTCGTCAAGAACCGGCTGGTGTCGCTGTCCGATCTGTCGCTCTCGGTCGTGGACTACAGCAACCGCACCACCCCCGCGATCACCGCCGAGCTGACCCTGGCCCGCAACGTCATCACCGCCCAGCCCGAGGGGAGCAACATCGCCGAGATCTCCAGCGACTGGTGGGACAACGACGTCTCCTGGTCGGAGGTCCGCCTGCTGCCGATCGCCAACGCCGAGGAGACGTCGGACCTGGGGACCACGCCGACGGTGCGCGTCGATGGCGTAAACGCCCAGGTGTTCATGAACGGCAGCCTGGCGTACATCGTGACCAACGTGCGCGTCCCGGCCGTCTGCGACAACACCGGCCGGCCGACCGGTCCGGCGCCCGATCCCACCAGCTCCACCTGCTATGGGCGCGCCGAACAGATCCAGGTCGTCGATCTGTCGAACGGCGTCCAGCTGCGCGGCAAGGTCCAGCTCCCCATGGATCCCTGGGGCTGGTACGGCTGGGGCTGGTACGGCTGCTGGTACTACGACTGGTTCTGGGGCAACGAAGCCGTGCAGGTCGAGGGGAACGCGCTGGCCTTTCGCCGCTGGGAGCCGATCTACGACCCGACCAACGGCTACACTCTGGATTCGAACAGCGCCCTGTGGGTGGTCGACCTGGCGAACCCGGACGCGCCGACGATCGCGTCGACGACCATCGTCGACGACGCCCAGGCCTGGTGGGGAAACATGCAGGTGGTCGGCAACGTCCTTTATACCGGCCACTACGAATGGTTCGAGCGGCCGTCGAACGACAGTCAGAGCTGGACGGTTCGCTACTACGCCGACCGCATCGACCTGACCGATCGCAAACACCCCAAGGTCGGCGCCAAGATCAACGTCCCCGGCCTGCTGGTGGGCGGGTCGCCCGACGATCCGAACCTGCTCTACGCCATCGACTACCGCTGGGACAGCAACATCGCGCGCGACGATTTCAACGTCGTGCGCGTCGAGGGCGATGTCGCCAAGCTGATCTCGACGACGGCGCTCGACGGCTGGGTGGGCTCGACCTTCGTGCGCGGCAACGTCGCGTACATGTCGGGCGAGCAGTACGCCGACTCCACCACCGGGGGGGCCTACACGGTCAACCTGCACGCCATCGACCTGACCAATCCAGCGGCGCCGGTCGACCGCGTCTCGCAGAGCGCGAATGGGTGGGGCTGGTTGCTCGACGTCGAAGGCGATCGCGCGGTCCTGACCTCGGGCTGGGGCCCGAACGGCGTCGACATCTACCAGCTCACCGACGGTCAGGCGCCCCAATTCCGGCAGTTCACGCGCACCCTCGGCTGGTGGGCGAACGGCGTCTCCCGCCAGGACAACACGCTCTACCTCACCAGCGGCTACTGGGGCGTCCAGAAGATCGATCTGCAGTAGGTCGGTACGAGCGCCGGTTGGCCGACACACTTCGCGCGGCGCTATTGGGGTAAAAGGAGCCCCATGACGGACCTTCGGGTGGTTGGAGCCGGGTTGGGCCGGACCGGAACGTTTTCGCTGAAGCTGGCGCTCGAGCGGTTGCTGGGCGGCCCCTGCTACCACATGAAGGATCTGTTCGGCCTGCCCGCGCACATCCCCCAGTGGCACGCGGCGGCCAAGGGAGAGCCGGTGGATTTCCGCAAGCTGCTCGAGGGCTACCCGGCGGCGGTGGACTGGCCGGTCTCGGCGTTCTGGCCAGAGGTAAGCCAGGTCTTTCCGGACGCGCTCATCGTCCTGTCGCTGCGCGATCCCGACAGCTGGTGGGGCAGCGCCAACCGTACGATCCTGGAGGGATTTCGACGACCCCCGGCGCCCGGAGACAACCTCCCCTGGCGCGCGATGATCACGGCGGTGCTGGAGCAGCGCTTCACGCCCAACTTCCTGGATGAGTCGGCTGCCAAGGCCGCTTTCGCGCGCAACACCGAGGTCGTTCGACAAAACGCGCCGCCGAGGCGCCTGCTCGAGTGGCGCGTCGAGGACGGCTGGGGTCCGCTTTGCGCGGCGCTGGACCTGCCGGTACCGAACGAACCCTTTCCGCACGCCAACACCACCGCAGAGTTTCGCGCCCGCGCCAAGCTCGACGCCTGAGCCTCGGGTCCGGGGGGCGGGCGTCGCCGAAGCGCGGCGGGCCGCCTCATCCACCGCTAACCGACGTCCTCGCGCGCGAACAGCTAGCCGACAACCTCGCGCGTGCTCCCCGGAAACTCCAGGATGAAATCCGCGCCGCAGGCGCCGGCGGGGGTCTGGAATCCCGGTGGCAGCTCACCCCGCAGCGCGCGGGCCGCGAGCTCGACGGCGGTGCAGCTGGTGAGCTCGTAGGCCTCCGCCGTCCGCAGTCGGGCGCGCACCACGCCCCCAGCCTCGTCGCGCGCCTCGGCCCACAGGCGGGTCTCGCCGGCGGCGCGTTCGGCGGCGATCGGACCGGGCGCGCCGCGGGCGACGCGCGCTTTCAAGAGGCGCTGCACGGGCCCCGACGCCCACAGCGGTCCCGTCCAGCGCGCCAGCCGCAGGACAGTCCGCATCGCCGCCGGCAGCGCCAGGTAGACCTCGATGTTGGGGATTCCGGTGGTGTGGTAGGCGGTCGCAACGTCGCCCCACGGGATGGTGATGGCTTTGTTCGGGCCATCGTCGTCGAAGTCGATCGCGCGCGTCCGCCAGCCGCTGGGGACCGGTTGCAGGGCGCCGCCGCGGCGGATCATGCCGCCTCCGTCGATGTTCTCTATGGACGTGGTGGCGGTGCCGCGCGATAGGCGTGTGCGCGCCCGGAACGCGAGCGTCAGATGCGTCGCCGTGGGCAGGAGGCGCTTGACGTGCGCCGCCAAGCAATCGGAGGGGACCACGTCGAACCCGGCTCCGGGGAGCAAAGTGATCCCGGCCGCGCGCGCCTCGGCGTCGCGGCCGAAGATCGCCTCCAGGACGCCGAGCTCGCCGGTGATGTCCAGGTAGTGGACACGCGCGCGCAGGCAGGCCTCCACCAGCGGTGCCGCGGTTCGGGAGAACGGGCCCGCGGCGTTGAGCACGACCCGGATTCCGGCCAGCGCCGCGTCGACCGCCTCGGGCCGGTCCAGCGCGAACACCCGCTCCTGCCGCCCCAGATCCGCGGCGAGCGCCCCGATCGATCCGGCGCTCCGCCCGGCCAGCACGACCGGCAGCCCTTGGGCCGCCGCCCGCCGCGCGATCAGCTCGCCCGTGTACCCGTTGGCGCCGTAGATGAGCAGGGACATCCGGTCACCCAGAGCCTATCGCCGTGCGGCCGACGGCTAGGCGGGGGTGCCGCGCCGGGCGGGGCCTTCGTTGAAATACTGGCGGACGTGGGCGATGAGCTGGCGATCGGTCGGATGATCGGCCGTCTCGATGCCGACGATGTGCGGCTCGAGGGTGGGGGCGTGCTTCTGCACGTATCTGAGAAAGTGCAGCTTCGTCACCGACGGACCGACCAAAAGAATCTGGTCTGCCTCCGCGAGCGCACCGACGACCTCGTGGAAGAAGCGGTGCTCGTCGTCCGGATGGTTGTGGGTCCGCGTCTCCTCCGCCTTCGGATGGCGGTGCACGTGGTGGTTCGGGGAATGAACGGTCTTCTCGTCGAAGGTCGCCGCATCCACGTGAAAGACCTTCGCTTCATCGTGATCCATCCAGACCGCCATCTGTCGCATGACGGAAGTTCTAGCACGATCCAAAGAGCCCGAGACGCGTCAGAGCACCCAGGGCGGGGAGAACGGCTCGCCGCCGGGCAGCAGCGCGCGTCCGCCGACCGGGAGCACGGCCAGCGCCGTGAAGGGTGCGGCCCCGGGGTTGTAGAGGGAGAAGGATTCGCCGGCCGGGACGATCAGGGCGTCGCCGGGCGCCAGACCCAGGTCCTGCCCGCCGATCTCGACCCGCGCCTCGCCGGTCAGCGCGACGAAGATCTCTTCCCGGTCGACGGAGTGCGGGGTTCCCGGCGCCGCTTCCACGCGGCCTTTGAACGCCAGCTCGGCAAAGAGGTCGGCCAGCCGGCGATCCGAAGACTCCGGCAGCTGCTGGAACGAATCGCCGAGCGCGGGGCCGCCGACGACCTCGCGCGAGCCCGCCTCCGCCCCACCTGACCAGATCGGACCAGATCGGATCGGATCGGCTAGCCGTGCGGCGATTCGGTCTTGTGAATGTGAGCGCTGGTCTTAGGTTCTCCAGCATGACGAGCCTTCGCGGCCGCGTGGTCGCGGTGGTTTTTGGTGTCTCTCTCGGGGTGACGGCCTGTTCGAGTCATTCGCCCGCGCCTGGGACCGATGCGTTGGTCGACGTGCCGGTCGTGGTGTGTAGCGGCGCGAACTCGAGGCACGGGGTGAACGGCCTGGCCTGCGCTTGCCCCGGCGACTGCGCGAGTGGCTTTTGCGTCGACGGCCTCTGCTGCAACAGCGCTTGCACCGAGACCTGCAACGCCTGCAACACGCCGGGCTCGCCCGGCGTCTGCGGGCTTGTCCCCGCCGGCGTCGCGCCGCGTCTGGCCGCCAGCTGTCCGATCTCGGACGTCTCGAGCTGTGGGCTCGACGGAACCTGTGACGGAAGCGGCGCTTGCCGCAGCACCCTCGCCGGCACGACCTGCGCTCCGGGCACCTGCGACGGCGCCGCGGTCAAGAACACCCGCGTCTGCGACGGCCAGGGCTCCTGCACCTCCGGCCCGGCCACCATCTGCGCGCCGTTTGGCTGCGACCCGAGCACGAACGCCTGCGTCGCCACCTGCGCGTCCGACAACGACTGCGCGGGCGGCGTCAAATGTGTGAACGGCAGCTGCGGGCCCAAGCCGGTCGGCGCGGTCTGTACCGCCGGCTCGCAGTGCGCGTCGAATTTCTGCGCGGACGGATTCTGCTGCAACGTCGCGTGCACCGGCGCCTGCGTCAGCTGCGACCAGAGCGGGCGGATCGGCACCTGCTGGCCGATCGCGGTGAACGATCCGGATCCCCACGGGATCTGCGCGACCAGCGCCTCGGCAAGCTGTGGGCAGACCGGGCGCTGCGACGGGATCGGGGGCTGCGCCAGGTACGCGGCCGAGACGATCTGCCTCGCGCCCTTCTGCAGCGGCGATCGGCTGAACACCGCCGGCACCTGTGATGGCCTCGGGACCTGCCGCCCGCAAGGGGTGCGCAACTGCGACCCGTATCAATGTGCCGACGGCACCTGCGCGGCCCGCTGTGCCGCCGACGGCGATTGCGTGGCTGGTCATAGCTGCGTCGGCGGAAGCTGTGGCCCCAAATCGAACGGACAGGACTGCGCGGCGGCCGGCGAGTGCGCCAGCAACTTTTGCGTCGATGGGGTCTGCTGCGCCGACGCTTGCCAGGGGGCCTGCCGGAGCTGCGCGCTGGCGTCGTCACGCGGCACCTGCATGCCCAGCCCCGCCGCCGGCGCCGATCCGCGTGGGGTATGTAGCGATCAGCATGCGGCGTCCTGCGGCACCGACGGCACCTGCGACGGCAGCGGGGGCTGTCACAAGTACACGCCCGGAACCGCCTGCGCGACCGAGAAGTGCGCGGCCGGTATCTACACGCCGACATCCACCTGCGACCCGAACGGAAATTGCGCCGCGCCCGACGCGATTGCCTGCGCGCCGTTCGCCTGCAACGGGGCCCGGTGCTTCACGGCCTGCACGGTCGACGGCGACTGCGCGTCCGGCAAGGTCTGCACCAGCAACTCGTGCGGCCTCAAGCCCAACGGCGCATTTTGCTCGACCAAGTCGGAGTGTCAGTCCACCAACTGCGCGCAAGGCGTCTGTTGCGTCACCGCCTGCGCGAGCGCCTGCGAGTCCTGCGCGCTCGCCGGCACGATAGGCACCTGCACCGCCATCCCCACGGGCATGCCGGATCCCGCCGCGTCGTGCGTCGACCAGGGGGGCAAAGGGTGTGGCACCAACGGCAAATGCCAGGCCGGCGCCTGCCAGAAGTACGTGAAAGGCACGGCCTGCGCCGCCGCGAGTTGCCCCGCCGCCGGCACGACCTTCACGCCGGCCGCCAGCTGCGACGGCGCCGGCGCCTGCCTGACCCCGTTGTCGAGCTCCTGTTTCCCCTTCGGTTGCGGCGCGGCGGCATGCAAGTCGGCCTGCAGCGCCGACGCCGACTGCGCCAAACCCGCGACCTGCGTCGCCGGCTCGTGCGGGCTCAAGCCGACGGGCGCCGTTTGCGCCGGCGGAACCGAATGCGGGAGCGGCATCTGCGCCCAGGGCGTCTGCTGCGCCACGGCCTGCGGATCGAAGTGCATGTCCTGCGCGCTCGCCGCGAGTGCCGGCACCTGCTCCGCGATTGCCGCGGGCGTCGCCGATCCGACCGGGCAGTGCACCGCCCAGGGCGCGGCCAGCTGTGGCACCACCGGCTTCTGCAACGGCGGCGGCGCCTGCCAGCTCTACGCCGCCGGCACGCAATGCGCCGGTCCCTCTTGCCCGAAAGGGATGACGACCGCCACGCTGGCCCGCACTTGCGACGGGGCCGGCGTCTGCAAGCCGGCCACCACCCAGACCTGCACGCCCTTCGCCTGCAACGGCACCGCCTGCACCGCTGTCTGCGCCGTCGACAGCGACTGCGCGCCCGGCAACGTCTGCAACAGCGGCTCGTGCGGCAAGAAGCGCCTGGGCCAGATCTGCGGCGCCGGCGCAGAGTGCGACAGCGGCAATTGCGTCGACGGCGTCTGCTGCTCATCGGCGAGCTGCGCGACTTGCGCCTCCTGTAATGTTCCGGGCGGTGCGGGTGCCTGTCAGCCCGTCCCGGCCGCGGCAAGGGACCCACATGCCCGGTGCGTGCCGGCTCCGCCCTGCGGTTTCGACGGCACCTGCAACGGCGCGGGCGTCTGCGCCTCAGCACCGTCGAGCACGCCCTGTGGCGCGGCGTCTTGTAGCGGCACGACCTCGATGCATCCGGGCAGTTGCGACGGCGCCGGCGCTTGCAAACAGACGACCGCCAGCTGTTCCCCCTACGCCTGTGGCCCAAGCGCCTGCCTGACCATGTGTGCGAAAGACGCCGATTGCGTCGCCGGCTTCACTTGCCCATCGGGCTCGTGCACCAACCTTTCGCCGAACGGCGCGGCTTGCGCAGGCAACGCCACCTGTATCAGCGGCCATTGCACCGACGGGGTCTGCTGCGGATCGGCGTCGTGCGGGCGCTGCAGCTCGTGCGCGATCGTCGGCAAGCAGGGAACCTGCACGCCGGTGCCGGCGGGAACCGCCGATCCGGCGGCGGTCTGCGTCGCCATGGCCGCCTCCAGCTGCGGTACGACCGGCGCGTGCGATGGCGCGGGGGCCTGCGCGACCACTCCCGCGGGGACGGTCTGCGCGCCCGCCAGCTGCGACGGCAACAGCGGCAAGATGAAATCCGCTTCCACCTGCACCGCCATGGGCGTGTGCATGCCCGGTCCCATGACGGCCTGCGACCCCTACACCTGCGACAGCGCCACTGGCGCCTGCAAGACCAGCTGCGCGGTGCCAGCCGATTGCGCCATGATGAATACCTGCGTCCTGGGCGACGCGGGCACCGGTACCTGCAGCATGAGCGCGATGCCCGCGCCCTGAAATCGAAATCAGGTCGCTACCGCTCGCTGTCCAACCCGCGCATTCCGTCGGCGCCATACCGCGCCCCGCCGATCGCCTCCGTCGGCGCGATCGCCTCGACGCGCGCAACATCTTCCGCAGACAGCGACATCCGATCCGCCACCGCCCCGAGCGCATCCGTCAGCTGGGCCACCGTCCGCGCGCCGATCACCGGTAGAAACCCGGGCTCCCGCGCCCGCACCCAGGCGATCGCGAGCTGGGCTGGCGTCATTCCGCGCTTCGCCGCGAACGCGCGTAGCCTCTCGACGACCTCGTCATTTTTGGCCCGCTGCTCGCCCGCGAACCTGGGTAAGAACGCGCGGAAGTCACCCTTGCCACCGACCTTGCTCCCCGTCAAGAGGCCGCGCGAGAAGACCCCGTACAGCGTTGCCGCGATCCCGAGCTCGTGCAGGGCCGGAAAGATCTTCGCCTCGGGGGCGCGGCTGGCGATCGAGTATTCGATCTGCAAATCGGCGATCGGGTGCACCGCCTGCGCGCGCCGGATCGTCTCGACGCCGACCTCGGACAGCCCGATGTGGCGCACGTAGCCGGCCTTCACCAGATCCGCGATCGCGCCGACGGTCTCTTCGATCGGTACGGCCGGATCGAGCCGCGCGGGGCGGTAGACATCGATCGCCTCGACGCCCAGCCGCTTGAGGCTGTAGGCGGCGAATGTCTTGACCGCCGCCGGCCGCGTGTCGGTGCCCAGCCAGCCGCCGTCCGGCCCGCGCAACGCGCCGAACTTCACCGAGAGTTGCACCCGATCGCGTCGCCCCGCGATGGCGCGCCCCACCAGCATCTCATTGTGGCCCATGCCGTAGAAGTCGCCGGTGTCGATGAAGGTGACGCCCCGCTCGATCGCCGTCTGGATCGTGCGCACGCTCTCGGCTTCATCGGAGGGCCCGTACACGCCCGACATCCCCATGCAGCCGAGGCCCAGCGGAAATGCCTCCGGTCCCGTCGTCGCGAGTTTCATGATCGCCCAGTCTACATCCCGCGCCGGTCTGACGATCCCCACGACCACGGTCCCGAGACCTGCGTCCCCGATTTCTCCCCAGGCCCGCGTATAGCGCAACCGTGGAAACGCCGCATCCGCGCGTGATATACGGATCGGACCCAGACCCAGACGAGGAGGACGGCGATGACCACGGAATGGAAGGTTTCCGGGACCTATTTCGAGGCGTGCAATTGCGACACGGCCTGTCCGTGCGTGTTCACCAGCGCACCGACCACCGGCTCTTGCACGGTGCTGCTGGCCTGGCATGTCACCGCCGGCCGCTACGGAGACGCGGTGCTCGACGGTTTCAATGCAGTGCTGGCGGCGCACGCGCCGGGGCACATGCTCAAGGGCGGCTGGAAGGTGGCGCTGTACGTCGACGAGCGCGCCGACGAAAAGCAGCGCGACGCCCTGGCGGCGGTGTTCTCGGGCAAGGGGGGCGGACACCTTTCGGCGCTCGGTCCGCTCATCGCCGAGGTGCTCGGGGTCAAGGCGGTGCCGATCCGGTACGAAGAGGACGGCAAGAAGCGGCGGTTGTCGATCCCGGGTATCGCCGAATCGGAGATCGCGGCGATGGTGGGGCAACAGGGCGCCGACGTCACGATCAATAACCATCCGTTCACGGCCGTGCCGGGCTTCACCGCCACCGTCGCGAAGTCGACCAAGGTCAGCTTCAAGGACCACGGCCTCGAGCTGCAGGTGAGCGACAAGAACGGCTTCTACTCTCCGTTCGCGTACGCGTCGGCCTGAGCCCGGCGTCCCCCGCGCCATGACGCCCGAGCTTCCGCGGACGCGACAGGGTCTCGCGGTGGTGTCGATCGGCGTCGCCGCGGTGCTGGTTCTGTCGTGGGCCTACCTGCTGTGGATGGACTGGGGCATGCGGCACATGGACCGTGCCGGCGACATGGTGCTCATGCCGCGGATGGTGGGTTGGCGGCCGGTCGATCTGGCGCTGGTGTTCGTGATGTGGGCGCTCATGATGGCGGCGATGATGCTGCCGTCGGCCCTGCCGACGATCCTGTTCTACGGCCGTACGCGGGGCCGGCCGGCGGTGTTCGCGGGCGGATATCTCTTCGCCTGGTTTGCGTTCAGTGCGCTCGCGACCTTGCTGCAATGGAGATTGCTCGAGGCGGCGCTGGTCACGCCCATGATGGTGAGCGCCAGCGCGCGCCTCAGCGGCGGCATCCTCGTCGCCGCCGGGCTTTTCCAGCTCACCCCGCTCAAGAACGCCTGTCTCGCCCGCTGTCGCTCGCCGCTCGGCGGCATGTTGGCGGGCGGCGCGCGTCCGGCGGGTCCGTTCCGCGAGGGGCTTCGGAACGGGGTCGACTGCCTGGGCTGCTGCTTCGCGCTCATGGGTGTCCTGTTCGCCGTGGGGGTGATGAGCCTTCCGTGGGTCTTCCTGATCGCGGCTTACGTCGCCCTGGAGAAGCTGGCGCCGCGCACGCGCTGGTTGTCCCGATCGGCCGGCATCGTGCTGTGCCTGTGGGGCGTGTTCGTCCTGGCACACGCGGGCTCGCACTGACCGAGGGCGGCTTCACACGCCGGCGCGCGGTGCGGGACGCGTCATGGACGCGTCCGACTCGATTGTGTTTCGACCGTTCGTGACCAGGTTGCACACCATGAAATCGAGCCGACAGCCAGCGCGGGGGTTGCGCACGATTGGTGCGAGCATCGGGGTGATGGTTCTGACCGCCGCCGCCCTTCTTTCGGGGTGCTACTACCGGGGACGGTCACCCGAGTACGGGGGCCGCGGCTACGGCCACAACGAGCGCGAGCATGGCCACGACCGAGATCGGGACCACGACCACCACTACGACCACTAGGCTTTCGAGACTGCGCGGTCAGGTACCGATCGTGCGCGATCAGAAGCTTCCGCTCGCCGACAGCCCCAGCCGTTGCGCGAGCCCCCGGTTGTAGCGGGCCGCCATGTCCTGCGCGACGGGCTCGGGTAGGGCCGGCCCCGTGAGCGCGCTGCCCACGCTCAGCGAGATGTAGCCGCCGACCACCAGACCTGCGCCGACGAGCGCGCCCGTGTCCCGCTTTTTCTCGAGCTCGTAGATGCCGAGGACGGCACCGCCCACCATCGCGGCCACGCCACCCCAGAACAGCGCCTCCCCGGTGGCGTGGCGGTTCGAGGCCTGCTTCGCCAGATCGAGGCGGCCGAGTAGGCCGTAAAAGTCCGAGTAGGTCATCCCGTGGCGGTAGACCCCGCGGGTGGGGCGCCACCAGGTGGTGGTGGTGTCCCAGACGGTACCGACCGAGGTCGACTCGACGTGGATGATGTCGAGCGTGTTGACGTCGTAGGTTTTCTTCGCGTCCTCGCCGCGCTCCAGGTGGTCGAAGCCCGGTCGGATCTCCTGCGGAACGTCGGTCTCGGGCTCGGCGCTCGCCGCTCGCGCGAGGCCGCTGCCCAGGGCGAGCCACGCCACCGCCGACGCGCAGACGATTCCCCCCTTCCAGATGTGGTCCGAACGTCTGCGCCTGCTCGGCTTCATTGCGCGTCCGGGCTATTTGTCCTACAAACGTCGGGCGTGCGCAATCTGCGATGGCTCATGGCGGCAGCGCTGACCCTCGCCTCGTGCGGAACGGTGCTCTACGACGTCCCGGCGACCCGCAGCGCCGACGGATGGACCATCACGGTGCGCCGGCTCAAGGACGGCCCCAACAGCTTTCCGATGGGCGACGGCGGCGGGTTCGCTCCGGCCCATGGGCAGCGGCTCCTCTACCTCACGGTGAGGATCCGCAACGACGCCCGGGTCAGACGCGATTTCTCGTACGACGCCTGCGACCTCGACGCCGGGCCCGACGCGATGCTGCCGAGCCTCATCGATCGGGACGCGGTGGTCCACGCGCTCACCGACAAGGTTGAATCGTACGATCCGGGCGAGGAGCGCGGTCGCCTCCTCGTCTACAGCTACCCGAAAGGCGTGTTCCCGACCCGCGTGAAGTGCGGATTTTCGGTGGTGGAGCTGCCGCGGTTCTGAGACGCCCCCGATGGAGCTCCCGGGCGTGCCGGCAATCGCGCCTGCCGATCGCGGCTGCCGATCGCGCCTTCGGATCGACGGCACGCCCAGGTACCTCTGTCAGATGATCCCGTGGGCGCGCAACGTGGTGAGCTGGGCGCGGACCGCCGCGAGACCGCCGGCGGTGTACAGCATGTAGAGGCGCTCGGCGCTCAGGTGTGAGAGCGCCGGGTTGCGGTAACTCTTGTTGTAACGGGCGGTATCGCTGGGGTTGAAGCCGAAGGCGGGCGCCAGCGTCGCGAGCAGGATCTGCGCGACGGAGACCGCCGGGCCGGTCTGGGTGAAGTCGGCGTCTGAGAGGTTGTGCAGCTGGTATTCGACCGGGGCATTGACCTGGGTCGGCGTCGCCGCGTTGAGGTCGACCTCGCCCAGATGCTGCACGGCCGGCAGCCGCAGCAGGCCGCCGCCGTCGACGCGCAGGTAACCATTCGCCACCGGATCGATGCCGGCGATGATGGCGGCCGCGCGCAACCAGTTCACCACCTTGTACTCGTTGCCCGAGGTGGGGCTCGAGTGGGCCGACGCCTGGGTGATGACGAACTTGGGCGGAAGGCCGCGCGCCATCGACTCGGCGACGCCGATGATGTGGTGGGCGCCGGTGCGGGAATCGCCGGCCGCGCCGAAGTTGTCCGTCGCGCCGTTGCCGCCGAAGTTGAACTCGGCGAACTCCGTGCCGTCGGCGTTCCACTGAAACACGATCGGTTTGCCCCAGTCGTGCAGCAGCGGCGCGGCGACGATGATGTCCTCGTCGATGTCGACGTCGACGCGATCGTTGCCGCCGCGCTCGCCGTTCGGATCGGCGATGGTCGGCAGCCCGTTGCCGCCGGGATGCCCGTAGACGCGGCGGTAGTTGGCGGCGAAGCTGGTGTCGCTGATGTCGTTGAAGCTCTCGTGGATGGCAAGCCCGCCCGGATACGAGTGGTGGCCACCAAACACGCTGCCGGGCGCCGAGAAGAACGGCTGCGGCAGGTGCGGGCAGGCGCTGCCGGCGTCGAGCACCGGGGGGAGCACACCCGACAGCGCGCCGCCCGGGAACACGGCCGCGTCGGCGGCGGCGTAGAGCCCCGCCGCGCTCAGCTTGTCGACGATGGCCTGCTTGCTGGCCGCCGTCTCGGCCGTTCGGTGGCGGATGCAGACCTGCCGATTCTCCACCAGCTCGTAGACGTTCCTGGCCAGCGTTCGATCGCCGATCCTGGAGATCCGGTTGGAGATGAGCTGTCTGGCCGACTGCACCAGCGCGGACGACGAAGCCAGCCGGGCGGCGTCGTCGTTCCCCGCCCCGGGCACGGTCTGATCCGCCGCACGCGCGGCCGACGTCAGCCCGCCCGAAACCAGCGAGACGATCGCCATTTCGATAGCGAAGTTCTTCCTCATGATGAGCTCCCTGTTCGACTTGGAGCGCGGGGGCGGAATGCCTCCGACGCGTGGCTATCCCTTACCCGCTGGCGATGGACCGCGCAGTCACAGCTGGACGACGTTCACGCAAACCGACCGCGTCACGAACAACGGAGACCGTTGCCGTACTGATACAGATCAGTTTCGATCACCGCGCTCCGGTTGTGAGAGACCGTGGAGCATGGTTGTCGCGGGGTCGAGCCGAAGAATGTCGAGGGCCTGGGGGGGCAGGATCGTCGGCGTGGTCCAGGCACGTCTCGCTTCGACCCGCCTTCCCAGCAAGGTCCTGCTGCCCATCCAGGGGCGCCCGGTCTTGCAGTGGATGCTCGAGCGGGTGCGGGACGCGCAGGAGCTGGATGAAGTCGTCGTCGCGACCAGCGATCTTCCCAGCGACGATCCCATCCGCGCCCTCTGCATCGAGATGGGGGTGCCCTATCTCTCGGGCCATCCGATCGATCTGCTCGACCGCCACCAGCAGGTGGCCCGCGCGCTCGACGCGGATGCGGTGGTCAAGATTCCGTCGAATTGTCCGCTCGTCGATCCGCGCGTCATCGACGCGGTCGTCGGGTGCTTTCGCTTCCACCATCCGCGCTACGCCTTCGTCAGCAATTTGCACCCGGCGAGCTGGCCCGACGGAAACGACGTCGAGGTGATCCGGGTCGACGCGCTCGTCCAGGCCTGGCGGGAAGGGGCGCGCCCGTTCGAGCGCGAGCACACGACGCCGTTCATCTGGGATCGGCCCGAACGATTCTCGATCGGCAACGTGCGTCGGCCGGGCGGGCGCGACCTGTCGGGCAGTCACCGATTGACGCTGGAGTACCACGAGGACTATCGCCTCATCGAAGCCGTCTTCGAGGCCCTCCACCGCCCAGGGCTGCCGCCGTTTTCGGCGGAAGAGATCATCGACTACCTGGACACACGTCCCGACTTGCGCTCGCTCAATGCGCAGCGTCTGGGGACGAGCTGGATCTCGCACCACCTCGATGAGCTCCGCACCCTGCGGCGGGCGCCCCCCGCGCGATCCTCGACCTCTTCCGGGCGGGCCGGGCGAACGACCACCCAGACGACACGCTAGGTGTCTCGCGACCTCAGGTCCGTTCCAGCCGGGCGCGGTCCCACTTCGCGAGATCCGCCGCCGCGACGTAGGTGCTCTCGAGGAAGGCCATCACCTGCGCCGACGGATCTGCGGCGCTCCGCACGGCCGCGTACGGCAGAACGAACTCGCCCAGCGCCGGCTCGTATCGCGCGGCCGCCGGGCGCACGGCCGCCTCCGCGAACCCGGCGGGCGCCGGATAGGCGTAGGCGTAGTATGCGGCCTCCGGGAAACGCGCGTCGCCCGCCCAGAAGCCGGCGCTGCTCACCTCCTGCGAATACGCCTCCTGCATCACCCGATCGGCGACGTGGGGGATCCCGCCGGGGTGCAGCGGGGCCGGGCGTCCCGAAAAGCGCGTGGCGGCCAGATCGCCCGCGCCCCAGAAGAAGTGCACCGGGCTGGCCTTGCCGGTAAAGCGTCCCCGAAACTCCTCGAGCAGTCGATCGGCCTGGATCAGCGCGCGGAAGAATCGATTCGCCCAGTCCGCATCGTAGCGACAGACCCGAGGGTCCCGATCGAGGAGCACGCGGTCCGAGATCTCGACGGCGATGGGATCGATCGCCACCGTCACGCCCAGCTTTGCCAGCCGGCGGGTGTATTCGGAATAAAAGGCCGACAACGGTTGGTCGCAGAGGCTCAGCGATTCGATGCCGCCGTCGCTGGTGCGGGCCACCAGGCGGTGATCGATGAAGTCGAGCTCGATGTCGAGCAGGCGGTCGCCGACGGGCATCGACCTCGTCGACAGGCCCCGGGCCGACACCCGCAGCGACACCTGCCACCAATGATTCACCATCGGGGTGAGCGCGAGACGCGTCTTGCCCAGGATCTGGCCCCACAGGAGCAGCGACTGGCTGGTCTCGACGCCGCCTCCGACGTCGAGACGTGGCCAGGCTTCGGAATCGGCGGGACCATTTGCAGGCACCATGGTGCCGCGAACATGGCTCACTTTCGGCACCCGAGCCAGCGGCGAAACCCGACGATCGAGCGAAGATTTGCGGGGGCGCCTATAATGCCAGCGGTCTGCCAGCTCTGGGATGACAGGCCGTAGATGTACCCGAAGTTCGAATTGATGTTGGCGGGGGGCGCCTAACATGGGCTCCGGGCGTCCCATACCCGATTCCGTTCCGGCCGTGCTCGGCCGCGGCGCCATCATCGGGCGCTACGTGGTGCTCGGTCTGGTCGGGCGCGGCGGAATGGGCGAGGTGTACGGCGCGTACGATCCGGAGCTCGAGCGCAAGGTCGCGGTCAAGCTCCTGCGCATCAAGCCCGGCAACGGCGTCACGCTGAGCGAAGGGCGCCAGCGCACGCTGCGGGAAGCGCAGGCCATCGCGCGCCTCTCGCACCCCAACGTGGTGGTCGTCTACGACGTGGGGACCTTCGAGGACAAGGTCTTCATCGCGATGGAGTTCGTCGAGGGAACCACCTTGACGTACTGGCTGGAGGCGCAGCCGCGGACCTGGCAGGAGATCTTGAAGGTGTTCGTGGCGGCCGGGCATGGGCTGGCGGCGGCGCACGACAAGGGCCTGGTCCACCGCGACTTCAAGCCCGACAACGTCATGGTGGGCCGCGACAACCAACCCCGCGTGATGGACTTCGGGTTGGCGCGGCAGGCCAGCGACAAGCCGGCTCAACCGCGAACACCGCCCGATCCGATCCCCATCACGATCTTCAGCTCGTCGCCCGGCGTCGACGGCGAGAGCGTGACCCGGGTGCTGCAAGAGGGGGCGGCGGCGATAGAGGCTGGGACGCCGGTGTCGGGCGCGTTCGACATGCACCTCACGCGAACCGGCGCGATGATGGGGACGCCCACGTACATGGCGCCCGAGCAGTTCCGCGGCCTGGCGACCGACGCGCGCACCGACCAGTTCAGCTTCTGCATCTCGCTGTACGACGCGCTCTACAAAGAGCGGCCCTTCGCGGGCGACGGGATCAACGCGCTGGCGACCAACGTCATCCGCGGCGACGTCCGCAACGCGCCGGCGAATTCCAAGGTGCCGCTCTGGCTGCGCAAGGTCCTGCTGCGCGGCCTGCGACCGAATTCTGCCGACCGCTGGCCGTCGATGGAGGACCTCATCGACGCGCTCGGGAAAAACCCGACCGTCAAGCGGCGCCGGTGGGCGATCGTGTGCGGCGCCGTCGCCCTCACCGCCGGCTTGGCCGTGGCCGCGCGCCCGCTGCTGACCGAGAACCGCAAGGTCTGCGTCGCAGGCCCGGAGAAGCTGGCCGGCATCTGGGACCTGCCGCCGTCCGACGGCGCCGTACCGCTCCGCCATGCCCAGATCCGCCAGGCCTTCCTACAGACGGGCAAGAGCTACGCGCCCGACGTCTTCGCGACCGTCAGTCGGGCATTGACGGGCTACGCGCAACGCTGGGCCGACATGTACAAGGAGACCTGTGAGGCGACCCAGCTCCGCGGTGAGCAATCGGCGGAGGTGCTCGACCTGCGTATGTCTTGCTTGCAAGAACGGCGGGACGGGTTGCGGGCCTTGACCGACGTTTTCAGCCAGGCGACGGGCGAGGTGGTCGAGAACGCGGTGAGTGCCACCAACGCGCTCGGCACGTTCGATCGCTGCACCAACGTTCCGCTCCTGCGCGCGGTCGTCAAGCCTCCGGAAGATCCGGCGACGCGCGCCAAGGTGAACGAGTTACGAACCCGCGTGGCAGATCTTAAGGCGCGCTTCGATGCCGGACGGTGGAAGGAGGCGTTGAAGGATGCGCCATCGCTCGTTACCGCGACGACGACGCTCGGGTATCAACCGCTGCTGGCCGAGACTCTCCTCCTCCAAGGCAACATGATGATGAGCGCGGGCAATCCCTCCGCCGCGGAGAAAACCATCGTCAAAGCCTACTGGCGTGCGGACGCGTCACGGCACGACGAGCTTCGCGCCGAGGCTGCGGCTCTGCTGGTTTTTGTCGTCGGATTCCAAGAGGGACACCTAGACGACGCCGATCGGTGGGCGACCGCGGCCCAATCGGTGCTCGAGCGGCTGGGCGGGCACGAGCTGTTGCAGGCGTGGTTGCTCAATGACCTCGGGTGCGTCTACTCCTTGCAGGGTCGGAAGGAGGAGGTGGTCCAGCTCATGAAAGAGAGCCTCCGGCTCAAAGCGAAGGCTCTCGGCCCAGATCATCCGGACGTCGGAATATCCGAAGGAAATCTCGGCCTCGCGCTTAGAGAACTCGGTCGAGCTGATGAGGCCCTCATTCACATCGATCGAGCTATCGGATTGCAGGAGCGAGCACTGGGCGCTGGACACCCGGCGATCGCCACTGAGCTCAACAACCGCGGTGAGATCCTGAACGCGCTCGGACGCTATCAAGAGGCGCGCCTCGCGTTTCAGCGCGCACGCGTCGTCTGGGAGCGGGAGCTGGGGCCGGACAACCTGAACCTCGGTTACGCACTGACGGGTATCGGTGTTAGCCATCTCGCAGAAGGGAACCCAGCCAGCGCGTTGGTGCCGCTCGAGCGCGCGTTCAAGATTCGGGCTGCCCAGGAAACCGAACCCTCCAGGCGCGCTGAAACCAGCTTCGCGTTGGCGCGGGCCCTCTGGGACTCGAACCGCGATCGCATGCGCGCCCTCGTCCTCGCTCAAGAAGCGAGGACGGACTACGGCCGGACCCCCGCAAAAACGAAGCTAACTGAGGTCGACCGCTGGCTTGTGAATCACGGCCCGAGATAGTCGAGGCGATCAGGCCGCGACGACCCCGCGCGCATTGTGGTTGTTCTGCCAGATGCCCAACCCCGCCTTGATCGCGGTCCTAACGCGCAGGCCGGAGCGGGTGTGGTTCGCGGTGTATAAGCCGCCCGCTTTGATCCCCGTAGTCACCTTGAGTCCCGCGTTCGATTTCGTCTTCATGGTCATTTCCCTTTGGTGTGTGTGTGGCAGCATCGTTTGGTTCCCGACGTGTGTGGCAATGTGCCCGCAGGTCTGCCCGCGGGCAACAAAAAACGCGCTCGAGCTGTGCGAATGTCGCACCCGAGTTTCCTTAGTGTTTCCATGATGTTTCACGCGTTTTTGAAACACCTGCTCGTCAGCCAATTGACGCTGCTGATACCCGCCCGCGCGCGTTTGGAAACCGGCCTCCGGCGGGCCAGAATGGGCGCGCCGTGGCCAACGCCGTCCACACCTTCCACGCGCTCGCCTTCGTCGAGAACTTCCCGCTCAAGGAGCTGGCGCTGCTCTACCCGGAGGCCAAGCGCACCCACCACCGGCTCTGGTTTCCGGCGCCGGCAGGGGGGACGGTATTCATGTTCCCGTCTGGCGCCCTGGTGTTTCACGACATGGGCCAGCCGGCGCGCGAGACGGAGATTGCCCGGCTGCGGCGCGCCCTACCCGGGCTGAGCGACGCACAGGTCTTGACCGAGGAGTTCTCGGTGCGCGAAGTGGCGGGCGCGCGCCCCGACATCGAGGGCGGCGAGCTGGTGGTCGATCAGCTGACCTTCGAGCGGGCTGGCGTCGTGGCGCTGTCGATCGCGCAGAGCGCCGCGATGGAATACTACGAGCGCATCGTCGATCAGATGTTCACCGAGACCGATCGCCTGGTGGACAAGCTGGAGAAGACCGGCACCATGCCGATCTTCACGCGCGCACTTCATCGGTTCATCGGCGCCGCCATCGGAACCCGGAGCGAGGTGCTTTCCGTGCTGCACCTGTTCGACAAGCCCGACGCGGCCTGGGACGATCCGGGTGCCGAGAAGATCTACGAGCAACTGCGCGCCGAGTTCGATCTGGTGGATCGCCACCAGGCCCTGGAGCTGAAGCTGCGGAGCGTGCAGGACGCCCTCGAGCTGGTGACCGACATCGCCCGGGACAAAAGGTTGGTCTGGCTGGAGATCTCGATCGTCTTGCTCATCGTGCTCGAGATCGGCCTCAACCTGTTCCGCCGCTGAGCGCTAGTCGCCGCGGTATAGCGACGGGAACAGCTTCTTGAGGTGCGCCACCTTCGGGGCGTCGTTGATCGCGATGTAGGGATTGTCGGGGTGCAGCCGCGCGTAGTTCTGGTGGTAGCCCTCGGCCGGGTAGAACGCCTGCAGCGGGACGATCTGCGTGACGATCCGACCGTGGAATACCTTGGCCCGATCCAGTTGCTGCACGTACGCCTCGGCGACCCGTTTTTGATCCGCCGCGGTGAAGAAGAGAGCCGACCGGTACTGCGTGCCTTCGTCCGGCCCCTGGCGGTTGAGCTCGGTCGGATCGTGTGCCACCGAGAAGAAGACCTTCAGCAGCTGACCGAAGGAGACCTGGGCCGGATCGAACGTCACCTTGACCGACTCCGCGTGGCCCGTGTCGCCGGTGCTGACGAGATCGTATTTCGCCGTCGAGGCCGCGCCGCCGGCATAGCCGGAGGTCGCGTCGGCGACGCCCTTGACGTGCTGAAAGACGGCTTGCACGCCCCAGAAACATCCGCCGGAGAAGACGGCGGTCTCGAGGCCGGCCTTGCCCTTCGCCGGCGCGCTGTCCGTGACGGGCGAGGGGAGGGGGACGCCGTCTCCGGCGCGGGCGTACCGCCAGAACAGGCCGCCGGCGGCGAGGACGACGGCGATCGGGAGGGCGGCCTTTCGAAGGGAGCTGGTCATGCCCCCGTTCTAGCGCGCCGGGCCTTGACCTGCATCTGCCGGAGCGGAGCCGCCGGCGCACAGCGCCTCGATCGGCGTCGAGGAGGTCGACGAAAGGGCGCGGTTGTAGTTGTCGACCCACACGACGTCGGCCCCGGATACGTGCAAGAGACCGGCGCCGCTCAGATCGGAGACGAACGTTTCGATGGGTCCGCCCGCCTTGGGCAGACGGCCCAGCGATCCCGTGGTGAAATAGAGATCGGACGGGCCGAGGGCGATCTCGCCCGGGCTGTCGACGCTGTTGCTGCCGTCGACCAAGGCGGTCTCGTTCTGGCCGTCGAGATCGGCGCGCACGACGCGGGAATTTCCGAACGTGCCCACGGCGGGCTCGTCTATCCAATAGAGCGCCTGGCCGTCGACCAGCAGATCGTCTGGGAATCCCGGGAGGGTCAGCAGGCGATCGGTGGGGCCACCCGCGTCCGACTTCGGCATCCGGACGATGGCGCCGTTGCCGGGCGAGGTCGTCAGATCGCCGACGGCTGCATATAGATAGGTCGCGTCCACGGCGAGCGAGCGGATCGAGAGCGTGCCCGCGAAGGTCAGGGTCACCGGCGTGGTGCTGGGGGGCGTGATCTTCAAGACCGTGCCCGACGCCCCGCTCGCGAAATACAGAGAAGCGTCGTCTGTCACCGTGGGCCCGGCCCCGAAGTTGTCTTGGACAAGCGCGGCGGCTCCGCCGTCGGGCGCGCCTGCGTCCGCCGATGCGCCGCCGAATGGCGTTGCGTAAAGAGCGGGCGCGCTCGATTGCTTCCCGTCGGAGCTGGGCGCCCCGACCGGATGTTCGGCGGTGGTGTACAGGGTGCCACCGACGATCGCGACGCCGGTGGCGCCGGTGGCGATGGGGGTCACCGGACCTCCACCCAGCGGGACGCTGGAGAGCCCGCTGCTCCAAGAGAAGAAGACGCGGCCGCCGAAAACGAAGAGTCCCCCGACGACCTCGCCGGACGTGTTCTCGAAGAGCGTCGTTTCCGTGGACGGCGCGTTGCAGGTCAACGCACCGCCGTCGCTACCGGGCGACGGCGCACGCTCCGGCAGCGTGGTGCCATTGCAAGCGGCGACAGCCGTTGCGAGCGCGACCAGCGACACCGGGTTCAACAATCTCGATGGGGCCTGCATCGTCCACCTACCGCAATCCACGATCCGCCTTGGCCCCGCAGCAGTCAACCCCTGGACCCCTGGACCCCTAGCCCCCAGCACCGGTAACCTGCCGTTCGTGCCGCACACCGGATCCGCAACGTTGACGAAGGGCGACTACACGGGCGTCTGCACGAAAGGCCGAGGGCATCCCATTCCCCCGCTCCGCATCGACGCCGGTCGGACGTTGCCACCGTGTCGAACCTGCCACGGCCCCGTCAACTGGACGCTGGTTCGTCCGATCAAGGACTAGCTACGGCAGGTGCGCGACTCTACATGCAGCCCCCGCCAGATTCGTTCTGATTCTGATAAAGAGAGAGCAAGCCATGGGCCGCCTTCTCCCGATGGGACTCGTTTTGCTCGCCTTCGGATGCTCGTCCTCGAAGAGCCCATCCGGTACCGGTGGGCGCGCCTCTGTCTTGCAGCATCACAATGACCTCGCACGTGACGGTCTCTACATCGATCCGGCGCTGACGCAAGCGGCGGTGATGGGGACCGCGGGGACGAGCGGTGGCGGATTGCAGCTCGACGCCACCTTCGCGAACGCGAACGTGGCCGGCTACGTTTACGCGCAACCGCTCTATCTGGCCGGGACCGGCGCGAACCCGGACCTGGTCATCGTCGCGACCGAGATGAACAACGTCTACGCGTTCGATGCGACGACCGGCGCGCAGGTGTGGACGAAGTCGACGGAGACATTGGGGACGCCCGCCAGCAATCTGGGCTCCGGTGCGGGCGGAGACCTGCCATGCGGGGGGATCACACCCAGCTTGGGGATCACGGGGACGCCGGTCATCGACGAGACGACGCGAACGATCTATCTCGACGCGATGGCGGTCGACACGTCGAGCGGCTCGCGCGTGGTCGAGCACAGGGTGCACGCGCTCGACGCGACGACGGGCAACGAGCGGAGCGGATGGCCCGTCAACTTGAACAGCACTGCCTCGTCGGACGGAACGGCGTTCGATTCCACGCTACAGAATCAACGGGGGGCCATGACGCTGCTGGGAGCCAAGGTCTTCATACCGTTCGGCGGGCACGAGGGCGATTGCGGCGGCTATCACGGCTGGGTGGTCGGCATCACGACCACTGGTAAGCCGGCGGTGAGCGCCTGGGCCACTCGCGCGATCGCGGGTGGAATCTGGGGATCGAGCGGGATCGCGTCGGACGGGACATCGCTCTTCTTCGCGACGGGGAACTCGAAGTCATCGGCCGCCGCCGCTGGGAATACCAGCTCTGGCGACAGCAATGGGAGCTGGGGGGACAGCGAGGCGGTATTCAAGCTCCCGACCAGCCCGCCGCCGCCGGCGATGGCGACGACGACCGACTATTTCGTGGCGGGAAACTGGGTCGCGCTCGACGACGTCGACGCCGACCTGGGAGGTACCTCGCCGATCCTGGTGAAGGCGCCGGGGGCGACGCCGTCGAACCTGGTCGTGGCGATGGGGAAGGACCACTACGCGTACCTGCTCGATCGGGCCAATTTGGGCGGGATGGACGCGGCGCCCCTCGCCAAGGTCGCGGCGTCGACTTCGGTAATCATCGACGCGGCCGCGTCGTACACGACGTCGAAGGGAACATATCTGGTATTCAAGGGGGTGGGCGCCACGTGTCCGAACGGGCAGACGGGCGGGCTGACGGCGCTGAAGATCGCCGCCGCGAATCCACCGACGTTGTCGGTAGCCTGGTGCGGGGGACCGGGAACCAGCTATTCGCCGGCGGTCAGCCAGACGGACGGCGGGGGAGCGAACACGATTGTCTGGTCGGTCGGGAACGATGAGAAGCTTCACGGCGTCGACGGCGACAGCGGGGTGAGCGTTTTCGACGGCGGGCCGACGGCGATGTCGGCGGTGACGTCGATCCAGGCGCCCATCGTCGCCAACGGGCGGATCTTCGTCGCCTCGAATACCCAGATCTACGCTTTCAAGCCCGTTTCGAACTGAGGAGGCGCAAGGCTTATCACCGCCGGCGACTAGATCCTACCCCGCTGCGTCCGACTCTTGCTACGGGCTGCGACAGGGACGATGGTCCAACCATGTTCGAGGCTGCGGTTCCCTCTTCGGCGTGCGGTCGGGGCCGGTCGGCCGCCCCGGATCCGCGCTGGTCGCTGGTGGTGGCCGTGCTCGGCTCGGGGATGGCCTTCCTGGACGGCACGGTGGTCAACGTCGCGCTGCCCGTGATGCAACGAAGCCTCGGGGCGACCGTGGCCGAGGTGCAGTGGATCGTGGAGGCCTACGCTCTGCTGCTCGCTTCCCTGGTCCTGGTCGGGGGCGCGCTCGGCGATCGGCTGGGTCGCCGCCGGGTCTTCTCGGCGGGAATCGTCTTGTTCGCGACCGCCTCCGCCGGCTGCGGTCTCGCGCCCCGCGTCGAGCTGCTCATCGCCGCGCGCGCCGTCCAGGGCGTGGGCGCCGCGCTCGCGGTGCCGGGAAGTCTCGCCCTCATCAGCGCGGCCTATCCCGAACGGGCGCGCGGCGCCGCGATCGGCACCTGGTCGGCCTGGACCGCGATCACCGCCTCGTTCGGTCCGGTGGCCGGCGGCTGGGTGGTCTCCCACGCTTCCTGGCGCTGGCTGTTCTTCTTCAATGGTCCGGTCGCGGCGCTGGTCGTCGTGCTCGCCCGGCGGAAGGTGCAGGAGACGCGCGATCTGGACGCGTCGCCGCGACTCGATCTCGCGGGCGCGGCTCTCGCCACCGCCGGGTTGGGCCTGATGGTCTACGCGCTGGTCGATTCGGGCCGGATCGGCGGGCCGCCCGCCGGGCTCGGCACTCAGCGGACGCTCGCTCCGCTGCTGCTCGGGGTCCTGACGCTGGCGACCTTCGTCGCCGTCGAGGCCCGCCGGGCATCGCCGATGGTCCCTCTGTCGCTCTTTCGGTCGCGCACCTTCGCGGGGGCCAACCTGCTCACGTTGTTGCTCTACGCCGCGCTCGGGGGCGCGCTCTTCTTCGTGCCGTTCAACCTGATCCAGGTCCAGCACTACCGGCCCACGGCCGCGGGCGCTTCCTTGCTGCCGTTCGTCCTGCTGATCTCGACCATGAGCCGGAAGACCGGCGCGCTGGCCGCGCGGATCGGGCCGCGGCCGCTGCTCTGTGCTGGACCGCTGTTCGCCGCCGCCGGCTTTGCGCTGCTGGCCTTCCCCGCGCTCGGGGGGAGCTACTGGCGCACCTTCTTCCCGGGCATCGTCGTGCTGGGGATCGGGATGGGCCTCACCGTCGCGCCGCTCACCGCCGCGGTCATGGGCGCCGTGGATCCGCGACACGCGGGCGTCGCCTCCGGGATCAACAACGCTGTCGCGAGGACCGCGGGGCTGCTCGCGATCGCGGCGCTCGGTCTGTTGCTGGTCCAGCGCTTCAATCACACCCTCGACGGGGCGCTGGCTCGCCTGTCGCTATCCCCGATCGTCCTGGCCGCCGTCGACGGGCAACGCCATCGGCTCGGTGCGGCGGACTTCTCCGCCTTCGACGGAGCGCTCCGAGGGCCCCTGCGCGCGGCCTTCGAGTCGGCCTATGTCGCGGCCTTCCGGACGCTCATGATCGCCAGCGCCGCGCTCGCCTTCCTGGCCGCGCTGGTGGGCCTGGTCTGGATCACGGACCGGCCCTCGCCGCCGGCGACCGGATCGCCGGCTCCTCGGTGAGGCCGAAGCGGCGCCGGCGTTGGGCAAAGGCCGCGAGCGCGGCGTCCAGCTCGCGCCGCCCGAAGTCGGGCCAGGGCACCTCGGTGAAGTAGAGCTCCGCGTATGCCGCCTCCCAGAGCAGGAAGTTCGACAGCCGGAGCTCACCCGAGGTGCGGATGATCAGCTCCAGCGGGGGCAGGGCGCAGGTGTCGAGCATCTCCTCGAACATCGCCGCGTCGATCGCGTCGGGGTCCATCCCGCCCGCGACCGCCCGCGCGAGCGCGCGGGCGGCGGCGACGATCGCCTCGCGGCCCCCGTAGGACAGGGCCAGGCAGAGGGTGAGCTCCCGGTTCCCGCAGGTCATCCGTTTGACGATGTCGAGCAGGTCTCGGATGGGCGGGGCCAATCGGCTCTCGTCGCCGATGGTCACCAGACGGATGCCGCGCAGGGCCAGCTCGTCGCGCTCGTCACGCAGGAACGTGCTCAGCAGCTCCATCAGGTGGGCGACCTCGGCGACCGGTCGGGCCCAGTTCTGCGCCGAGAACGCGTAGAGCGTCAGCGTCGACAGGCCGATCTCGCGGGCGGCGCGGATGGTCCGGCGCACCGCCTCGGCCCCCGCGCGGTGGCCTTCGACCCGCCCGAGCTGCCGCCGCGCGGCCCAGCGCCCGTTCCCGTCCATGATGATGCCGACGTGTTGGGGGAGCGCGTTCACGACGTCGTCGCTCCGAAGGCGATTGGCGCCGGTTCGAGGACCTCGAGCCTCCCGGCTTCGCCGACGAGTCGCGCCAGCGACCGCGCCGCGCCGGCCATCGGGACCCCGAGCGTGCGGAGGGTGCGGCGGTGATCGAGGAGAACCACCAGCGAGGCCGCCGATCCGATCAGGGTCCAGCCGATCCGGAAGACCCGACGGCGCCAACCGGGCGAAACTTCGGTCTGGAAGAAATCCCGGTGGAACCGCAGGTGCGCGCGCTCGTCGTCGCGGATCTGTTCCAGCGCGGCGCGCAGCGGGCCGCTCGGGAAAGCGCCGGCGCAGAGACCGTAGAACCCGATTCCGACGACCTCGGCGGCGAGCAACACCAGGAGCTTGAGACGGACGTCGAGGAGGCGCCGGGCCACCACGAACAGCCGCTCGGTCCAGCTCCCCGCCAGCAGGGTGCCGCCGAGGCACCGGACCATCTCGGACAGGATCCGGGCGTGGCGCCCCTCTTCCTTGACGAAGAGACCCAGGGCATTTCGATAGTCGTCGTCTATGCCGCGCAGACGGATCCGCCAGATGTCGCGCGCGATCCGTCCTTCGCCCGCCTCGCCGACCTGAAAGCGCGCCAGCGACCAGGCCAACGCGCGCCGGTGGGCGTCGGGCAGACGAGGGGGTAGTCCGATCGCCGGGAGCGGACGGTTCTGGTTCCTCTCGAAGTGTTGCCTCCATCGTTGCCAGGTCATGGTCGCCTCCGTTCTTCTCCTTCGAGAAACCACGGTCCGGGGGCGGGCGAGGGAGACATCGCTGCGAACGGTCGGCTCCGCTTGGCGAACAGACACTCGCTGCCCGCGAACGGTCCGGCCGCGAGGTCCGACCGTTCCGCCGGCCCGATCGACCGCTGGCTGGCCGGGTCGACCGCTGGTATCGGAAGCCGGGTCGCTTCCCCGTGGCGCGGAGACAATGGGGTTCATGCGCAAACGAATCTTCGACCTCGTGTTGCTCGCGCCGCTGCTTCCACTGGTGGCGGCGGTCGTCGCGGCGCTGGCCCTGGTGGGGATCGCGGCCCACGGCCGGCCAGTGTTCTTCCGTCAGGTCCGTCTCGGCCGGGGGCGGCGGCCGTTCACGATCTGGAAGCTGCGGACGCGGCTCGCGGTCGCGTCGATGGAAAGAGCCTCGCGCTAGACACTCCGCCACTTGTGGTCGGGCGGGGGCGATGGTGCAATGGCGAGGATGAGGCTTATGAAGTTGGCTCGACACCCGATCGGTTCCTTTGTGATTGCGATGGTGCTATCCGCCTGCTCGTCCTCGGGCGGGGGGGGCAGCGGCGGCGCGGGCGCCGGCGGCCACGGCACGGGCGCCGCCGGAACGGTCGGGACGGCGGGCACCGGTGGGAGCGCGGGCTCGTCGGGGACTGGGGGCGCCACCGGCGCGG
>CALAOV010000327.1 GCA_937889515.1 uncultured Myxococcales bacterium
CGCCGGGGCCGGCGCGCGCGGGATGGTGCGCGGCCAGGCGCGCGACCTGGCCGGCCCGCCCCCCGGGACGCTGGAAGCGCTGGAGGTCTTGCACGACGAGAAGACGGCGGCGCTCTTCCGGGCGTCTCTCGAGCTCGGCGCTGCGGTCGCCGGGGCCCCCCCCGAGGTGGTCGCGTCGCTGGGCCGGTTCGGGACCCTGTACGGCATCGCGTTTCAGCATGCCGACGATCGGGACGATGCGGAGCACGCCGATCTCCGGACGGGCGCCGGCCTGCGCCTGCCGACCCTGGTTGCCGAAGCCTGCGCCGCCGTCGCCTCACTCGGCCCCCCCAGCCCCCCGATGCACCGCCAGGCGATCGCGCGATTGGTCGGTTTCGCCCGGGCACTTCTGCCGTAAGCCCCACCGACGTGATACCATCCCAAAAAGGGATGCCGGCCGACGAGCGAACCCGGTTATTCGAGACGCAGGCGGCGCCGAGCGGCGGCGTCAAGCGAGACCGCGCCTATCTGGTGGTGCTGGCCGGGACCAGCGTCGGCGAGATGTACAAGATCGAGTCCGACAAGACCATCATCGGGCGCGGCCAAAAGGCGCAGATCCGGCTGCTCGACGACGGCATCTCGCGCGAGCACGCGCAGGTGGTGATCGAGGGGAGTCACATCGTTTTGCAGGATCTTGGATCGACGAATGGCACCTTTTGCAACGGCCTCAAGGTCGACCGCAAGGAGCTGGTCGACGGCGACAAGATCCTGGTCGGCTCGACGACGATCCTGAAGTTCACCTACCACGACAACCTGGACGAGATCTTCCAGAAGCAGATGTACGAGTCGGCCCTGCGCGACGGCCTCACCAAGGCCTTCAACAAGAAGTATTTCACCGATCGGCTGGAGAGCGAGTTCACCTTTTCGATCCGCCACGTGACTCCGCTGGCGCTGGTGTTGTTCGACATCGACCACTTCAAGAAGGTGAACGACACCTACGGTCATCAGGCGGGCGACCACGTGTTGTCGGAGCTGTCGACCCTTCTCACCGCCGCGCTCCGGGCCGAGGATGTCTTCGCCCGTTATGGGGGCGAGGAGTTCGCGGTCATCTGCCGCGGCTCGGATCTGAGCCAGGCGCAGGTGGTGGGCGAGCGGATGCGCAAGGCCGTCGAGACCCACCGCTTCGTCTACGAGGGCACTCTGATCCCGATCACGATCAGCCTGGGGGTCGCCGGGTTGCCGAATCCCGCCGTCAAGGACGCCAGCGAGCTGGTCAACCTGGCCGACAAGGCGCTCTATCGGTCGAAGCACGGCGGCCGCAACCGCGTCACGGTTCACCAGCCCGAATAGCGCGTGCGCGACGCGCCGGGACCTGGGCCAGTATCTCGGCCGGGTCGCCAACGCGGATTCGGCCCGGCCGGATCACCTCCGCGTCGAGCGCAAAAGTTCCGCCGAGCTCGCGGTGAATACGCAGAAGGACCTCGACGTCCTGGCTCGCCGTGTCGGGGTCGAAGGTGACCATGATGCAGCGCTGCCGCAGCGTCGCGATCCGGATCAGGGCCTCGCCGACGGCGAGCGTCTTCCCTTCCCACCCGCGCTCTGCGAATTCGGGCACGCCGCCCAGGATCAGGTTGGGGCGAAAGCGCCGCCGGTCAAGCCGAGCGCCGCCAGGGCTCCGTCGGTCGCCAGCAGCAAGTCGATGCAAGTCGGCCGGCGCAACCGCGGGGATCTGCCGCACCCGGTTTCCAGCGCGTCGCGGCTTGACGCCCAGCTCGCCAACGGTGATCATGAGAGCTGTCGGCTGGGTTGGGGGACCTGACGGCGCACCAGGCGCGAAGGATCCCTCCATGGCACATCAAGACCGGCCCGCTGCTCGATCCAAGAAGGGCAGCCCGGCGCCCGGGCCGCCCAGGAAAAGGCCGTCCACGCCCTGGACCGGCCCCCGCGCCATCGAGATCGGCGCCGGGGTGCGGATGCAGTGTCGGGAGGTCAGCTCCGACTTCGCCATCGTACGATTCATTTGTACCTCGCCGCGGACGCCGCTGGCGGTGCCTGGGCCTGCCCGAGCCAGGCGCACCCGCCGACCGACCGCCACCAGCTGATTCAGCTTTTTTTGCGGGCGAAGCGAACGGTTCGTAGTCTCAAGGGGTGTCGCCCTCGATCCGCCCCCCGTTCGTCGCGGCGACGCTCGCATTCGCCGTCGCCCTGACCACGCCGGCCGCGGGCGCCGAGGACGACGGCGATCTGCCCCCCACCGACGGCCCCGCGACACCGCCGTCACGCGTGGCGGGTAAACCGGTTCCGTTCGATCGGGCCTGGCTGGAGCCGTTCTTCAAGAGCGGCCCCGCCAAGCAGGCGGTGGAGAAATTTCGAGCGGACGACTGGGAGGCCGCGGAAACCGGCTTCTCACGCGCGCTGCGCGGGCTGCCGCGGCACGGCGACGAGCGCCTGGCCGCCACGTATCTGCTGGCGCTGACGCGCGCCAATCAGTCCAACTGGTCCGAGGCCGGGAAGCTGTTCGAGGAGCTCTATGACAGCTACCCCCGGCTCGCGCCTTACCACGCCTATAACGCCGCCCGCTGCCGCCTGCGGCGCGGGGACAACGCGGGCGCGCTCGAATGGGCGGCCAAGGTGGCCAAGGGGAGCATTCCGGAGGCCGAGACGATGTTGGTACGCGTCGATGCGTGGCGGACGCTCTCGCGCTGGGACGACGCGCTGGCTGCCATCGACGACTACCTGGGGCGGTTTCCGAGCGGCCCCCGCCACGCCGAGGCGCTGTTCAAGAAAGCCGAAGCGCTCGAAAAGACGCAGCCGCGGGGCAACGCCGACGCGCGCCCCGCAGCGCCCGACGTAACCGCCATCTACCGGCGGGTCTGGTCGGAGGCGCCACTCGAGCCCTGGGGTGACCGCGCCGGCGAACGCCTCGGCCAGATCGCCGCCGCGCTCCCCATCGCGGAGGCGGCCGTCATCCACGCGCGTACCGCCGGCGAGCTCTGCTCGCGCGGCAACATCTTCTTCGACCACAACCGGAATCAGGAGTCGGAGACCACCTTCACCGCGGCGCTCGGCGCGCCGGGGCTGGACGCCGATCTCGAATGCAAGGCGCGCTTCTACCGCGCGCAATCGGTCTGGAAGGAACGCCAGCGCCCGCGGGCGGCGCCGCTGTTCGACGAGGCCGACGGGGCCTGCGCGCGCGCGGGCAACCGCGATCTGCACGCCAAGGCGCTCTACCAGGGCGCCCGTTCGTACGCCTCGGCCGGGAACCGCGACGCGGCGCAGGCGCGCTACGCGCGGGTCGAGGCCGAGCACGCCGACCACAGCTACGCCGACGACGCGCGGGTGCGGATGGCCGAGCTGGCGACCGACGCGGGCGACGAGGCGGGCGCCGCCAAGATCCTGGCCGAGGTGCCGGCCCGCTACCCGACCGGCGATCTCCTGAACGAAGCCCTCTGGCGGCTGGCGTTCGCGTCCTGGCGGGGCGGTCGTCTCGACGAGGCGTCGAAGTGGCTGGACGAGAACCTGCGCCTCGTCCCCCACGAGGAGATCTGGTACGCGGAGGGCCGGGTCCAATACTGGAAGGGGCGGGTCTTCGAAAAACAGGGGCAGGCCGACGACGCGCGCGCCTGGTACGAGCGGGCCGTGCGCGAGTACCCGCTGTCGGTCTACGCGCTGCTGGCGCTCTCGCGCCTGCACAGCTCGGCCCCCGACACGGAAAAGGCGCTGGTCGCGGCGCTGCGAAAAGAGATCCACGATGTCCCGGCCTGGAAGTTCCCGCCCCGCGCGCTCTATGCCGACCCGGGATTCCTGCGGGCTGTGGAGCTGGCGCGGATGGGGCAAGGGGGCGATGCCCGGCGCGAGCTGGCCAGGCTGGGGCTCGCGACGTCCGTCGACAAGCACGCCACCGCCGCGGCGCGGGCCGAGGATCAGGATCTCATCTGGATCACCGCGATCCTGCTCGACCGTGGCGGGGTCTGGAGCGCGTCCCATTCCTTGCCCCGCTATGGCCTCTCCACCTACCGGCTCGAGTACCCCAAGGGAATCGGCGAGGCCAAATGGAAGCTGGCCTACCCGCGCGCCTTCCCGGCGCTGGTCACCAAGAACACCCGCGCCAACCAGCTCCCCGAGGCGCTCGAGCTGGCCATCATGCGCGAGGAAAGCGCCTTCGCGCCGAAGACCGAATCGTTTGCCAACGCGATCGGCCTGACCCAGATGCTGGTCAAGACCGCCAAGCGCTTCTCGGAGGGCGCCCCCGTCACGCGGGAGGTGCTGCTCGACCCGGCCAAGAACCTCGAGCTGGGCGCGCGGTTCCTGGGCTTCCTCTGGAAGCACTTCGACGCCGCCGCGCCGCTGGCCATCGCCGGCTACAACGCGGGCGAGTCGGCCGTCGACCACTGGCTCGGCGAGCGCGGCGATCTCGACATGGACGAGTTCATGGAGACCATCCCCTACGACGAGACGCGCAATTACACCAAGCGCGTCCTGGCGTCGTACTTCACCTATGCCTGGCTCTACGGGGGCAAGCCGGTCCCGACGCTGCCGCTGCACGCGCGCGGCGACGGGAAGCACGCCGAGCGGACCGAGCACGCCCGGGCCGCCACCCGCGAGCCGCCCAAGGGCTAGCCGAACTAGCCGATTCTCTGCGCGGCTTACTTCTTCTTCTTGCGCCCAAAGAACCCGCTGCGCTCCGGGTTCACCCGCTGACCGCCGGACGCGGCGTAAGCGCGAAGGTGACCATCCTCTTCGGGCGACAGCGAGCCTGGCACCACCAGCTTGAGGTGCGCGACGACGTCCCCCCGGCCGCGCCCGTTGAGGCGGGGCATGCCGTGTCCGGTGAGCGCCAGCGTCTCGCCCGGCTGGGTCCCGGCCGGAATCTCGATCTCCGCCTCGCCGTCCAAGGTGGAGACCGCCACCCGATCGCCGAGCGCGAGCTGGGGAAAGCTGACCACCACTTCGGTGTGCAGATCGGCCCCGTCCCGCTCGAAGCGCTCGTCCGCCTCGACGCGCAGGATGACGTAGAGGTTCCCCGGCCGTCCCCCCTGTGGCGGCGCCTCGCCCCGGCCCATCAGACGCAGGGTCGACCCATCCTCGACGCCCGCGGGGATCGCGATCTGCAGCGCGTCTTCTTCTTCGTTGAGGCCGGTCCCCTCGCACTGTGGGCAGGCGTCGCGAATCACGCGCCCTTCCCCACGGCAGATCGGACAGGTCGACGAGATCATGAGGAAACCCTGCGAGTGCATCACCTGGCCGCGACCGCCGCAGTGCCGGCAGCTCTCGGGCTCCGATCCCGGTGCCGCGCCGCTGCCCTCGCAGGTGCCGCAGGGGACATTGCGGAGCACCTGGATCTCTTTGGTGATGCCCGCGGCCGCCTCGACCAGCGTGAGCACCACCCGCGTCTCGATGTCGGCCCCGTGCGCGGCGGCGCGGCGACCGCCGCCCGACATCCCGAAGATGTCGCCGAAGATGTCGGAGAAGGTCGAAAAGATGTCGCCCACGTCGCGGAACCCGGCGCCGCCGAAGCCGGCGTTCGCGCCCGCGTGACCGAAGCGATCGTAGTTCGCGCGCTTCTGTGGCTCGCAGAGGACCTGGTAGGCCTCCGAGGCCTCCTTGAACTTGTCCTCGGCCGCGGCGTCGCCCGGGTTCCGATCGGGGTGCAGCTCCATGGCGAGGCGGCGGTAGGCGCGTTTCAGATCGGCGGCGTCGACGTCGCGCGCGACGCCCAGCACTTCGTAGTAATCCCGTTTATCGGACACGAACACCCCTTTGTAAGAGACGCGTCCGGATGCTGTCAAATCAGGCCGGGGCGCCGGTGCTATCTTGTGGGGATGAAGCATAGCCTGGGTTTTCTCGCGCTGGTCGAAGGCGCCAAGAAGCGGATCGCGGAGTGCGGCACCGCGGAGGTACGCGCCCGCCTGGAGAGCGGCGAGCGATTCCACTTCATCGACGTGCGCGAAGACGCCGAGTTCGCGGTCGATCGGGCGCGGGGGGCGCGCCACATCGGACGCGGCGTGCTGGAACGCGACGTCGAGACGCTGATTCCCGAGAAGGACGCGCCGATCGTCCTTTACTGCGGGGGCGGCTTTCGCTCGGCTCTGGCGGCCGAGAGCCTGCAGAAGATGGGGTACACCAACGTCATCTCCATGGACGGCGGCATGCGCGCCTGGCGCGAAGCGGGATATCCGGTTGAGACCGGCGACCAGGCCAAGAGCTGAGCCGTCGCCCGGCCCGCCGTCCGCGCTGGCCGCGGCCCGGGAGGCGATCGTCGCCTGCGAAGACTGCGCGCGGCTGCGGGATTACTGCGCGCGCGTCGCGATAGAGAAGAAGGCCGCCCACCGCGACGAGGTCTACTGGGGCCGGCCGGTGCCCGGGTTCGGCGATCCGAGCGCGCGCCTGTTGCTGGTCGGCCTGGCGCCGGCGGCGCACGGCGCAAACCGCACCGGGCGGGTCTTCACCGGCGACGGGTCCGGCGACTTCCTGTTCGCCGCGCTCCACGCCACCGGCTTCGCCAACATCGCCACTTCCCGCCGCGCCGACGACGGCCTCACCCTGCGGGACGCGTACGTGCTCTCGGCGGTCCGCTGCGCGCCGCCCGACAACAAGCCGACTCCCGACGAGATCGTCCGCTGCCGCCGCCACCTGAGCGCGGAGATCGCCGCCCTGCCCCGCCTGCGGGTGGTGGTGGCGCTGGGGAAGATCGGCCACGACGCGTACCTGGCCTATCTGGCAACGGCGCACGGCGTGCGGTCGCGACCGCGCCCGACGTTCGGGCACGGCAGCGAGGTGCAGCTCGGCGCGGGGCTGCCGGTGCTGCTCGGCTGCTATCACCCGAGTCGACAAAATACCAACACGGGAAAGCTCACCGCGCCCATGATGCGGGCCGTGTTCTTTCGCGCCCGCGCCATCCTCGAAGCGCCCGAGGTGCCCGTTGCCTGATCGAGATCCGAAAGACGATCCCGGCGTCTGGAAGGTGCTCAGCCGCGAGTACCTGGCCAGGAAACCCTGGTACACCGTGCGGGTCGATCGCGTGGAGCTGCCGAGCGGGACGGTGATCCCGGAGTACTGGGTCAGCGAATACGCGCCCTGGGTGAACGTGGTGGCCCTGACGCCCGACGATCGGGTCGTGCTGATCCGGCAGTACCGCCACGGCATCGGCGCGGTCCACTACGAGCTGCCGGCCGGGACGACCGACGCCGAGGACGCCTCGCTGGAAGAGGCCGCGCGTCGCGAGCTGCGCGAAGAGACCGGCTACGGCGGCGGCCGCTGGTCGCTCCTCGCGACGCTGTCGGCCAACCCCGCGCTGCAGAACAACCTGACCTACACCTTCCTGGCGGAAGGGGCGACGGCCCTCGGTGCGGCCGCCCCCGAGGCCACCGAGGACATCCGGGTCCACCCGACGCCGGTCGGCGAGATCGAGGCGCTCATCGACGGCGGCGGCTTCCTGCAGGCGCTGCACGTCGCGCCGCTCCTCAAGCTGCTGCTGCGCCGCAGGAACGGGGGACGCTGATCATGCCGATGCCGGACGAGATCGTGGGC
>CALAOV010000328.1 GCA_937889515.1 uncultured Myxococcales bacterium
GGCCGAAGTGGTGGCGGCACAATTGACCACGGCGGCGGAGGACGCGGCACCCGACGCCGTGCGGGCGTTGCGCTTTCGATTGGCCCACCACTACGCTGCCGGCGGTCGGTATCCCGAGGCGCTGGCGGCCCTGACGCCGCTCCGCTCGGAGGGCGATCCGCTCGCGCGGGCCTGGAGCTACGAGCTGGCGCGACGATCGGGGGAAGCGATCCTGGAGGTCGCGGTCCTCTCCGAGGAGACGCGGGCCCGCGATGGCGCCCTCGGCGAGGAGGCCGCGGTGTTGCTCGCCGATGGGGAAGCGCTCGCCCGGGCCGGCGATCCGCAGGCCGCGGCCGCCTCGTTCCGGCAGACGCTCGCGCTGGCGCCGACCGGCGAGACGGCCGCCGATGCGGCGCTCGCGCTCTTCCGGCTGGCCGCCGCCGACGCGAGCGCGGGACCGCGGTCGCTTCCCGAAGCTCTCGGCGCGCTGGCGGCAGCGGCCGCCGACGATCCGCCGCTGGCGGTGGTGGCGGCGCGGGAGTCGGCGCTCGCGCGCGCAGCCACCGGAGAAATTTCGCCGGCCGATCTGGAGGCACGTGCGGGGCCCGAGGCAACGGCCAAGGAACGCGCCGAGGTGGCGCTCCTGCGGTTCATGGCCGGCGCGCGGCAAGGGGACGCCCGCGTGGTGGCCGAGTCGCTGGCAGAGATCGCCGGGGGACTGGGCGATCCCGACGGCGTGCTGCCACCCGAAGCCGTAGCGCTCCTGGGACGGGCCGCCGCCCGCGCGCGCCTGGCCGGCCCGGAGACGGCCGAGACCATCGCCATCTCGGTCTGGAAGGCGACCCGTCAAGCCGCGCTGGCGCCGGCGCTGACGGATCTGGCCGTCGACGGCGGGGGGGCCTGGCCGGAGACACGTCCGGATCCACGGCGGGCGCGCGCGCGGCGGACCGGCGGGGTCACGGGCGGCACGCTGGACCTCGAGGTGGCCCTGGACGCCGAGCGGCGGGGTGCGCTGGGGTCGGCGCTGGCTGCCTACGGCAGCGTGATCGCGGTCGATCCCGATCGCCTGGAAGCCTGGACCGGCATCCGGCGGGTGGCGCGGGCCGGAGGTGACTTGCTGGGCGAGGCGCGGGCCCTGGTTCGGCTCGCTGCCCTGGGCGCCGGCCCGGAGCGAGCCGCGGGGCTGTTGGTGGACGCGGGAGGGGCGTACGAGCGTTCCGGCCGCACCGACGATGCGATCGCGGCCCTGGCGCGGGCGGTCGAGCTGCGCCCGGACGATGTCGCGGTCTACGCGCGGGTTCATGCTCTGCTGCGGGCGGATCTGGCGGCGCCCGGCCGTGCGCTCTCCTTTGACGGGCTCCTGTCCTATCGTCTAGCGGCCGCGGCGCTCACCCCCGGCGAGCGGATCGCGCTTCTCTTCGAGCGGGCGGAGCACCGGCTGTCCGCGATGGGGGATCGGGCGGCGGCCTTCGACGACCTCAAGCAGATTCTCGAGATCAACCCGGAACACATCGCTTCGATTTACAAATTGGCGTATGGGGCGCGCGCCGATCGAGACCACGGCATCGCCGCGCACTGGCTGGAGCAATACCTGGCGCTGGTCGGATCCGAGGACGGGGAGCGGGCCGCGACCGCGCGCCTCGACCTGGCCGCGAGCTACGAAGCCCAGGGCGAGTCGGTTCGCGCGATCGAGACCGTGCGGCGGGCGGGGGGGCTCCGGCCGACGGACCCCAAGCCGATCGAGCGGATGAGCGAGACTTACCTCCAGCGCGGCGACGTGCGGAACGCCGTCGCGGCGCTGCGCGACGCGGAGCCGCGGCTGCCGACCGCGCGGGCCCAGGCGGCGCTCGAGTTGCGCATCGGAGAGATTCTTCGCGACATCGGGCGCGATCCGGCGGGCGCCGCGGTGGCGTTCCGGCGCGCGGCGGAGCTGGAGCCGCTGGGCGCGGGGGTGGCGACGCTGCTCGCGCTGGCCGATGCCACCGGCGACGCGCGCGCGGCGCTCGAGACGATCGAACGGGAGGTGGCCGATCTGCGGCGCGCGCTGGCCGCAAATCCCCTCGACGCGCGCCGGTTGGAACGCCTGGCGGGCTATCTCGATCGTCTAGCTGCGCGCGGAGCGACGACCGGCATTTCGGACGCGGTCGCCGCGGTCGAGAGCGTGAGGCGGCTGGTCGAAAATCGTCTACCCTCCGCGCCGGTCGCGCCTGGCCCCATCGCGCCCAAGTCGGGTCGCGCGTTCATCGCCGAGCTGGCCGATCCCGCAGCCGGCGGATTCGTGGCCGAGATCTGGCCCCACCTGGTCGAGATGGCGGGCACCGTTTTCCCGGTACCCACGGCCCGCGCGCGGCGAACGGCGCTCGACGCGCAGCCGGCGCTGGCCTGGATCGCCGCTACGGCGGCGGCGATCGGCCTGCCGCGGATTCCGCTCTACCTGAGCCGCGAGGCGGGGGCGCCCCTGGCGACCGCGACCGAAGATCCCGATCCGGCGCTGGTGCTCTCCGCCGAGGCGCTGACCTCCGGTGCGACACGTTTTCACGTGGGCCGCGCGCTGGGGCTGTTGGCGCAACGGGCGACGGTCCTCGAGCGGGCCAGCGCGAGCGATCTCGCGCCGCTCTTCGCCTGCGCGGCGATTTCAGCGGGGGCGGCCCCGCCGGCCGGGCTGCCGCGGCCGGCCGAGGCGCTGCTCCGCGACGCCACCCGCGCGCTCGGCCGCAAGGATCGCAAGGCGCTGACGCTGCAGGCGTCGCGCTTTGGATTCGAAGCTTTCGATCTCGA
Organism: uncultured Myxococcales bacterium; assembly: GCA_937889515.1. Classification (GTDB taxonomy): domain Bacteria; phylum Myxococcota_A; class Polyangia; order Fen-1088; family Fen-1088; genus JADGRB01. The sequence goes on from CALAOV010000328.1 coordinate 2,758, forward strand.
GGCCTGGCGCCAGGCCGTCGTCCGTGCCGCGGATCGATTCGCGCTGTTGGTGACGGGCGATCCGGCGCTGGCCGCGATCGCGCTGGCCGGCGGGACCAAGGCGGTGGCGGGAAACCCGACGGCGCTCGATCTGTTGAGCTTCGCGCTCTCCGATCGATATCCGGCCCTCAAGCGGGCCGCGGGGGAGCTCGGCGGCTGATGGCGGAAGAGCGAAAACCACCCGCTGGCGGCGACGACGGGTCGATAGACGTCGACGATCTATTCGACGAGCTCTTCGAGGAGGCGCCCAAGACGGATCCGAACGTACCGGCGATCGGCGACGAGGTGACGCTGGAGGTCGCACCCGAGACCATCGGAGTCGCCGAGGCGTCGCGTGTCGTGGGCGAGGGGGACCTGCCGCCCGTCGCCTTCGCGCCCCCGTTGCCCGAGATGGCGGCCGAGATCTGGCAGGCGGGTATTCAGGCCCTGGTCAGCGTTCCGGACACCGGGCCGCCGTCCTCGCCGGCGCGGGAGGAATCGCAGGCGGACGGGCGCCTCTTCCGGGGCGAGAGCACGCTGGCCGAGACGCCCGCCCGGGCGGCGCAGCTCCTGGTCGCCGCGGCCCGCGCCGCGG
>CALAOV010000329.1 GCA_937889515.1 uncultured Myxococcales bacterium
GAGATTGGTCAGTGACTGGAGTTCAGACGTGTGCTCTTCCGATCTACCTGGCCGGTGCTCATCGTAGGAGAAAGGCTGGCCGTGGTGTGGCCGTTGATGCCAAAAAAGCTCTGGACTTCATCCCAGCTGTTCGTCAGAAGTGTGTTGAACCCGTCGCCCATCGCTATCCCTATCCCCCTATGGCCGCTTCCACCGTCAGCCCGACCACCGTGAACGGCAGCGGGTCGGTCTGCGTTATCGTCACCTGGCCGGAGGTCGACCAGCTCGCCGGAATCACAATCTCAACCTCATCGGTCACCAGGTTGGGCGCCGAGCCGTAGGGCTCCGTTGTGCGCTGTTTGTACTCAACCTGGGCGCCACCCAGCGGCCCGGCGAGAATCGAGCTCGACTGCCACACCCGCACCCAGCATTTGTTGATGTTCTTGACCCGGCCCTGGCCGTTGCCGTCAACCTGCATCACTAACGGCAGCGTCTCGATGGTGGGGCTGTACGGCAGCCCGATGGTCACCAAGATGGAGGGGTGTTGAATTGTCACAGCCCCACCGGTCACCACCTGCTGCGGTTGCACGGCGCCGTCGGCGAGGATCGCGACCTTCTCACCCTCGAGCCAAGTCAGCCCGCCGATCGTCGTACGCGCCCAGGACCAGCTGGTAGTCGCTGCGAAGGTCACGCCGGCGGGGATGGTGGACACAGCCAGGGCCGTGGCCGTGGCTCCGGAGGACGTGAACAGGATCTTGAACTGGTACTGGTTGCCATCGGATCCGGTGAGCACCAGGTAGCTGCCCAGGTCGGTTTGCGCAGGGTAGACGAAGATCTCATTTGCGCCGGGGCCGCCTGGTCCGTCGCTGGCGAGGATGTAGGTCCCCAGCTCGGGGCCCGGGCTCAAAGATGGACCGGTCGCCGTCACCGTGCTCGCCGTGGTGTTGGCGCCGTTGAACGTGGCGCCGGCGTCGACAAAGAAGCAGCTCGCGACCGCGGTGGGGCCTCCGTAGTTGCGTACCCGCATCCGCTCGATATAGTTGACCGCCGTTCCATTCACCGTCCGGCTGATCACCGCGTACAGACGATCTTCGACGCCCTCGGCCACGCACGCGATCGACTTGAACAAGCCGGCGGTGCCATGGTGGTGCCAGGCGCCGATCGACTGCTCCGGGATGTAGGTCAGGCCCAGCAGTTGGCCGTTCGAGCTCACGAACCAAACCACCTGCCAGGCGCACTTCATAAATGCCTGGTCGACGATGGTGAGGTTGTCGAATAGATGGGCTGCGCGCAGCGAGATGTCGCCGGTCACGTAGCCGCCAATCTGCCACTGGTAGCCCATCTCGCGAATGTGCCCACCGCGGGCGGCCGCGTAGATCAGCGAATTGTTGACGATGGTGGGCTGCACCGGCGCCGCGCCGATGTAGGACTGCGGCCGCGGGTCGATGGTCGACGGCGTAATCACGTCGGTGTTGATCGGGCTGACGCTCATCTCGGTCGCCGAGGTCAGCAGGATCAGCTGCAGCAGCGGAACGATGTGTTCGATGCTCGACATCTCGCGCACGGCAATGCCGATGGCCACGCGGTCGGTGTCCTGGATCGGCAGCGAGTAGCTCATGTCGCTCTCGGTGCCCGACTTCGTCATCCAGAAATTCTGCGGTTGATCGTTTGTCCCGCCGAAGCATCGCCGCTGCTGGAAGTAACTGACCGCGCTCGGATAGTTGCCGGCGGAGTTGAACACCGGGTCAAAGAGGGGCGGCGTGATCGACATGTCGATCGCGATGTTGGTGTCGGCGAAGGTCAGGGTCGAGGCGCTGGTGGTGCCGATGTAGCCATAGAGGCCGTTCAGCTTCCGGTAAACGTAGTACTGGAAGGCGTTCGGCACCGCATCCCAAGTGATGATGTTCGAGCTGCCCGTCACATCCAGGTTGTTGATCACCGACACCGCGGCCGAGATCGCGCTTTGCTGGATCCCGTCGGACGCGACGGCCGTCACCACGTAGGAGTTGTTGATGTTGAAGATCTTGGTGCCGTACTGGATGGTCGCCGAAGTGCAGGCGGTCCAGGTCGATGCGTCGAGCACGTTGCCGCTGTAATCCATCACCGTCAGCTCGTTCGGGATCAGGTTGCCGCTGCCGTCGATCGGCACGGTGTTGACCAGGTAGAAGCCGTCCAGCACCACGGGCGATCCTCCAATGGTCGCCGTCAGATTCTTGATGTAGATCCCGTCGCCCATCGCCAGGGTGTGGCTCGCCGCCGTGGTGAACAGCGCGGGGTTGGCGAAGGAGACGTTGGCCACTTGCGCCAGGTATCCAGGACTCGCGGTCACAGCCACGCCCAGCGGCGCCGGCAGCGCCTGGCCAAAGACAATGAGCGCAAAACTCCAGACGGCCGCGCCCAGCCGGCGCAGCTCCATCGGAGGGTAGTTCGGGTGCGCCAGCGTCATCACGTCCGCCGACTGCACATAGTGGATGGCCATCAGGTCCTGGGCGGCGTAGCTGTTCGGGATTTCGTAGATCAGGCTTGCAGGAAGCGCGTAGAAGAATCCACCCTGCACCGCGGGGTTGGTGATCACGCCGGTGATCCCAACGAACTTTAGCTGGCAGTAGTAGATGGCTCCCAAATAGGAGCAGAGTTCCCCCACCGCGTAGACCTTCATCCCGTAATATGTGCCGGTTCCTGCAACCGTGACTGCGACCAGCAGGCCCGTCGCCGGATCGGTGATGTGGAACGTGTTCGCGTTGATCACCGTAACCGCGTAGGCATAGTACGGCACGACCGCTGCCGGCAATCCTGGGAGCCCCACTGCCCCGAATTGAACTAGATCGCCGTTCAGAAGGCCGTGTGCCGCCCACGTCACAACCGTGGGAGTCGCTGTGCTGAAGCCGACGGCACTCTGTGGCACGTACGCGCGTTGCGTCGCGCCGTACAGAATCGTCGCGCCCTGGGTGTGGAATCTGAAGTAGCCGGCGCCAACCTCGATCACCACCGTCTGCGTAGTCGAGTAGGTGAACGGGATCAGCCGCGCCGGGCCGTTGTTTTTCGTGGTGTTGACGTATTCGAAGCCTGGGCGCTTCTCTGCCGGCCCGGTCGCCGTGGCGATCATGTTCTCGATCGATGCGGCGCCGGACTGAAACTTGCCATCGTCGATGCGGCCGAACATCTCCGGGGAAAGCTCGCCGCCACTAAACGATGGCTTGAAGACTCGCGTGCTGGCCATGGTCTACCGCCCCGCCATCCAGCTCACGCGCTGGTGCACCACGATGCGGCGCTGGTTTGCGTCCGACGAGGTGGCCTGAACCTTGAATGCCTGGAATTTGGTCAGCATCGCAGCCGACATCGTCGCGCCGGCGTCGCTCTTGATGATTGGTCCGGCCAGCATCGAAGCCAGCAGATACGAGAGCGCCATCACAAACAGCGGGCTGAACTTGGTGGGATCGTCGACCTGGATGGTGTAACGCAGCACCGCGTCGCACACGTTGGTCAGGATGAGTTGGTTGCCTTCGCCATCCTGCTCGGTGGCGTAGGGCTGGGGCATGTACATGTTTTCCGCGGGGTTGGCGAAGTCGGGCTGCGGAGAGTTCCAATCGTGGTGCCGCTCCCCGAAGTTGGCCGAGTAGTCGTCGAGCGCGCACAACGGCAGCACGGAGATCAGGTTGATCACGCCGGAGGGATACGCGTAGGCGTGGCGCCAGGTTTTGCTCGGGTTCGCGACCGGCGCCAGCAGCGAGCGCACCGTCGCCATGCTCCAGCTGGCCATCTCGAGCATGGCAGCGAGAGATCGGAAGAGCACACGTCTGAACTCCAGTC
>CALAOV010000330.1 GCA_937889515.1 uncultured Myxococcales bacterium
ACCACCGAGATCTACACTCTTTCCCTACACGACGCTCTTCCGATCTGGCATGAGGTAGCGAAGCCCCGCGATCCGGAGGCAACCGAGACGCCGGTAGAAGCGCTCCCGGCGCGTTCGGATCGCGCGGTCGCTTACGTCTTCCCGGTCCGAGTCGACCTCCAGAAGCACGGGGAGTGGGCGTTCCCCGGGGGTGACGGCCTGCTCCACCGTCCACCGGAACAGCTCGGCGCCCAGGCCGTGATTGCGCCGATCCGGCGCGACGGCCATGTATTCGAGCAGTGCGAAGCCCCCGGCCGCCGGCACGAACAGGATGCTGAAGCCCCGCACGAGGCCGCCGGCCTTCGCCACCCAGACGCGATACTCGGGAGCGTCGATCATGGCGGCGATCCAGCCCTCGCGCTTCTGCTCACGGGCGGCGATCGATGCGGCGTAGATGGCGTAGAGTTGCCGGAAGGTTTCTCCCTCGGAGGATGCAAGTTGCTCCAGCTTGACGGGCTCGCCCATAGCGCAGTGTCCGACTGCGAGGATACGTCATGAACGCACCGCCGGAGGTCCTCATCATCGGCGCCGGGGTGGCAGGTCTGACCGCGGCGCGCGATCTCACCGCGGCGGGCGCGCGCGTGGTGGTGCTCGAGGCGCGCGATCGGATGGGCGGCCGGATCCTGACCCACCACACCCCCGACGGGCCCGTCGAGCTCGGGGCCGAGTTCGTGCATGGGACTGTCGAGGAGACTCTGAGCGTGGCGCGCGAGGCCGCGTTGCCGCTGCGCGAGACGGATCGTGGCGCGCCCCGCGTGAAGGGGGACAGTCGGGAGACAGCAGAGGAGGCCGAGGAGCCGGCCGACATCTTCTCGGCCATGGACGTGGTGCTCGCCTGCGCCTCCGCGGACGGACCAGACGAATCCTTCCAGCATCTCGTCGAGCGGGCGGACGTTCGACCCGAGATCAAGGCGCAGTGCCTGGCGCTCGTCGAGGGATACCACGCGGCAGATCCGGCCCGCATCAGCGTCCGGTCGCTGCTCAAGAACACGGCCGCAGACGAGCGTCCTGGGGCCAATCGCCAGTTTCGGTTCACCAATGGGTACGACGGCCTGGTCGCCGCCATCTTTGCGCGGATCGATCCCGGCCTCGGCGAGGTGCGGCTCAACACCGTGGTCACCGCCGTCCGCTGGGGACGCCGGCGCGTCGTCGTGAGGACCTCCACCGGCCAGGAGCTCGCGGCTCCGCAGCTCATCGTGACGGTCCCGCTCGGCGTGCTCAAGGCCGGGGCGATCGAATTCTCGCCGAGGCTCGCCGACAAGGAAGAGGTCGTCGGCCGTCTGGAGATGGGTGATGCGGAGCGGGTGAGCCTCTGTCTCGCGAGCGATGCCTGGGTGGCGCCCGAGCGCTTCCCGCCGGGGGGCTTCCTGATGACGGGCGAGCCGCCGTTTCCCGTCTGGTGGGTCAGCCGGCCGCCGCCGTTTCCGGTCGTCACAGGTTGGGCGGGAGGCCGTAACGCGCGGGCGCTCGGCCAGCTCGTCGGCGCCGCGCGGGTCGACGCGGCGGTCGTCGCGCTGGCAGCGGCATTGGGCGCCGACGCGGGGCGGCTGCGCCAGGACCTGCGCGGCGGGTTCAGCCACGACTGGCTTGCGGATCCGTTCGCCCGTGGCGCCTACAGTTATGCGGGCGTGGGCGGCAGCGAGGCGGGGGACGAGCTCGCCGTTCCGATCGACGGAACCCTATTCTTCGCGGGCGAGGCGACCGAATCCGACGGCCAGAACGGCACCGTCCACGGCGCCATCGCCAGCGGCCGGAGGGCGGCGAAACAAGTGCTCGGCCGAGTAAACGAGTCGTGATCGGGCCGCACCAGCAGCGCGCGGAGGCCAAGGCGACCCGGGCCGAGGTCAGAGTGGACGGCTGGACGCGGGTCGCAGCGCCGCCCTTGCTTCGGCTTTGTGCCAACCGCGGGGAGCGATCTCCAGATAGCGCGCGTAGGCCGTGCGGGCATCCTCGTCACGTCCGTTCTCGGCGTCGGCGCGCGCAATGATGACGTAGGCCTCCGCAGCCTTCGGGTCGAGCGCGAGCGCGCGTTTCGCCCACTCGGCGGCTGGCCCGAGGCGCCCGTGGGCGTGCTCGGCCTGCGCGACCGCCAGGGCGAGGGACGCATTCTTCGGATCTGCCGCGAACGCGCGCGCGCACGCCGCTCGCGACCGTCGCCACAGGCCGCTTCGGGTGGACGTGTCACAGCCTTGCGCGGGTACGCCGGCGTCGTTCGCTAACGCCTGCGCGGCAACCGGAAGTGCCGCGACCGGCGCTGACGGTTCTGGCTCGCGCACCGCGGGTGCGGCTGACTTCGCGATGGCCGGCTCGGCGGCGATGGCCGGCTCGGCGGCGCTCGCCGGTTGGGCGGCGTGCGCCATCGTGGCAGGCGTTGCTGCCCCAAGCGCGGTGGGGGACGTTCGCGGTGAGGTTTGCGCCGCCTTCGCGTTTTTCGCGCGCGACTGCCGCCACTCGGCCACCCGTGGCCTCGTGGCGACGGCGCCGAGCGCGACGCTTCCCAGCAGCAACGCCAGCCAGATCCGCGCCTGCATCGTCTGCTGACGTGCGCGCCGTTGCGCGCTTTCTTGGGCCACCCGCACCGCCGCCAGCGACACACGCGCCTCCTGGGAGAGCGCGAGCTTGAGCGAAACGATCGCGACGCCGCGACTCTCCCTGGTGTCCGCCTGTTCGAGCATCAGGTGATTGGGCCACCATCCGTGCCCGACCGCAAAAAAATGCCGCCCTGAAATATTTGACGACCCCTTGCGGCGTCGGACAATCGGTGACCGGTCATGCTCGACACCATGTTCGCCACCGAGACCATGGCTGAGCTATCCGCACGGCAAGGGCGGGTGGCGGATGCGGTGGCCATCTTTCGGCATCTTTTGCACGGCGCCGAGGCGGAGGCCGAAGGAGCTCCGAACGATGCCGCGCGCGTCGAGCGCATCGGCAAGTGGAAGAGCCGTCTCGCGGAGCTGGAAGCGGGAGCCACGGGCGCAGCCGCGGTGTCCCTCAGCGATCCCTCTCGGGACCGCGTCGCGCCTGCGCAGGCCGAGGTCGTCGGAGAGCCGACAGGCCAGCGCCCATCGCTCGTCATTCGCGAGCCGGTCCGTTCGGGCCAGGTGATCTACGCCGAGGGGCGCGACCTGATCGTGGTCGCCCCGGTTCATTCCGGCGCGCAGTTACTGGCGGACGGCAACATTCACGTCTACGGCCCACTCAGGGGTCGTGCGGTGGCCGGTGCCCACGGCCTGCGCGATGCGCAGCTTTTCTGCTTGGCGCTCGAAGCGGAGCTCGTCGGCGTGGACACGGGCTACCTGCTCAGCGACGACATTCCCGCCGCGCTCTGGGGCGGTTCCGCGGGTGTTTTTCTGACCGCCGACGGGACCTGCACCGTGGCGGCGTTGGCGGCGGGCAGGGGGGCGCCGCTCGCTCCTCCAAGATGTCCTGGATCCGCGAGGGGCTCGTACGCTAAGAAGGGTCTGTGAAAACCATCGGTCTATTCATTGTCGCGGTCGCGTTCCTCGGCGGGTGCGTCAACGTCGACAACATCTGCCCGCACAAGACGATCACGCAGGGAGTGTTCGGGGAGATCGCGGACTCGACCGGGGCGAACGAGCAAGGCGTCGAAGTCGACATCTACTCGATCGTCAACGGCGCGCAAGGCATGATGTTCGGCGGCGTCCAGACCAGCCGCGGCGGCTACCAGTTCCTCGCCGATCCGTCGTCGTACATTTTGTGCGCGAAGACGGTTTGCACGACGGTCGTCGTTCCGACCGGCATCGTCGAATCGTCGGGGGTCGACGCGGCCTCGGGCCTGACCTGGGACGCGCCGGTCGCGGTCCCGCCCGACCAGATGATCGGCCCCTGTAAGTTCGGCGACTAGGGCCGACGTCTCCCCGGGGGGACGTGATCGCGACGGCCGGCTACTTCTTCGCTGCGGTGGGCGTCGCTGCGGCGGGCGTCGCTGCGGCGGGCGCGGCGGGGAACTGAGCGCCCGCCCCGATCTGCAAGACGATGTCCATGGCGAGCTTGGGGTACTTGGCCTTCATCTTGGTCTGCAGCTCGGCCGCCGACTTCGAGGTCGCGACGGCCGCGTCAAAGTCCTTCAGGTAGGCCTTGGTCGCCGTGATGCCGCTGGCGTCGTCCATCAGCTTCGGATCCTTGTGACCCGCGATGACCGTCGTCGCGCCCAAGGCGGCCACCTCGTCGAGCGTCTTGCCCCAACCCGCGCGCGATTCGGTGTTCGTCTCGGCCGTCCAGGGAAAGACGCCCTGATACGCGATGTCGCCGAGGACGACCGTCTTGATTGACGGGATCCAGACGTACGAGTCGGTGGACGCGTCGCCCTGGACCGGTCCGTGGATCTCGAGCGTCTGCCCTTCGAGCGTGATGACGTTGCCGGGGAGCGGCGACGGAATGAGCGGTTTGCTGGCGAGGTTGGCGCCGAACATCGGGCTCCACTGCTTTACCTTGGCGGCCCAGGTCTTCTTGATCTCGGCGACGGTCGCTGGCTGGGCGACGATCTTCACCTTCGGGAACGCCTGCTTGACGACCACCAGGCCGAAGTAGTGGTCCGGGTGCCAGTGCGTGATGTAGACGGTCGTCAGCGCCTTCTTCGAGTCGAGGATCATGCCCACCAGGCGGTGCGCATCCGAGAGCGTGAGCTGACCATCGATGAGGACGGCCTCCTTGTCGCCCGCGACGAGCGTCGAGGTCACCAGGAAGCCCTGTGGCGACGACGTGAAGACCTCGGTCGTCAGCTTGGTTTCGGCGCGCGCCGTCGAGGCGGCGACGGCGAGCAAAAGAAGAGCGAGGGCGGCACTGAGCAGTCTTTTCATGGAACGCGTCCTTTCGAGATGGGCGGCAGTAAGCAGACCTATCACTGTGCCCCGATGCCCGCCAGGCGCCTCCCGGTACACGCGGCTCGGGGCAATTCCCCGCACCGGAGCTCTCGTTTCGGGACCGTCAAGGAACGGTCGCTGTCGCCGAACTGCCACACGAACGTCGCCTGCTTGTCGGAAATTCGAATCCCCGGATTCGATATGTGTGAGCGCATGTCTAATTCGCTCAAGCGAAACTTTCTGGTGTTGGCCGTCGTGGCGGCCGCAGGTTATGGCTGCTCAAGCTCGTCGTCGAACTCCGACGGCGGAGGCGGCAGCGGCGGCAGCGCCGCGGGCAAGGGCGGCGGCACCGCGGGTACCGGCGGCAGCGCTGCGGGCACGGGCGGCAGCACCGCGGGCACGGG
>CALAOV010000331.1 GCA_937889515.1 uncultured Myxococcales bacterium
GGCCGCCACCGCCCCCCCGGCCGCCGTCGCGGCGAAGCCCGCCAAACCTGCCGCCGCGCCTGCGGCTGCCCCGCCGCCCAAGCCGACGCCCTCGAAGGAGCTCGAGGCGTTCATGAAGCCGTTCGAAGGGTCGTGGAAATGCGACACCAAGTTCGCCGCCAACTCGTTCGGTCCGGGCTCGCCCGAGACCAACGCGAAGTCCACGGTCAAGTTCAAGAAGGACCTCGACGGCTTCGTCTACAGGGGCGAGTACGAGGTCAAGAAGCAGAAGGGCTTCGACATGACGATGAAGGGCATCCTCTACCTCGGGTACGACCCGGGCTCGAAGCAGGTCATCGTGACCACCGTCGACAACATGGGCGGCATCGGCATGGGCGAAGGGAAGATCGCCGGCGACAGCGTCACCTACACCAGCGAGCAGTACATGATGGGAATGAAGGTCAAGTCGCGCGAGACCATGACCTCCAAGGGCCCCAAAGAGGCCTTCCACAAGATGGAGATGGACATGGGCAAGGGCTTCATGAGCTTCGGCGAGGACACCTGTAAGAAGTAGTCCGCCGTACGATCCGACGGGTCGGGCGTCTACCCCGTCCGGCCCGTTTCCTCTCCCGCGCCATGCTTTACCTCATCATCGAGACCTTCAAGGGTGATCCCGTGCCTGTCTATCGGCGGTTTCGGGACCAGGGGCGGCTCGCGCCCGACGGATTGCGCTACGTGAGCAGCTGGGTTACCCGCGATCTGCAGCAATGCTTCCAGATCATGGAGTGCGACGATCCACAGCTCTTGCAGACGTGGATCGACCGCTGGAAGGATCTCACCGACTTCCAGGTCATCCCGGTCGTGACCTCCGCGGAGGCCGCCGCCGCGATCGCGCCTCGCCTCTGAGATCTCGCTCGGCAAGGACTATCGCCAGAGTCGCCCGCCGCCCCAGCGCTCACCGCGGCCGGCCGATGAGCCCCAAGCTCACCACCTCGTCGTCCTCGCCGAGTGTCTGTTGGAGAGCCGCGGGCTGCCGCTTTGGTAACACCCGCAGCCTCGCCTGCCCTCGCACCGTACGAGACGCGATCGTCGCCCCGCATGTCCGACCAGAGCATCGGGCACGGCGCCACGACCTGCAGCGCGTCGAGCGGTTCCGGGTGCCTCATCACGCGAAAGGTCAGTCGGTACTGTCGCTCGAGACGTAGATCGGGATCGGCGAGCTCTTGGCCTTGGAGGTCTCGATGATCCGCATGAACCGGCCTGCCGGATAGACGGTCAGGCCGACCGAATCGAGCGCATCGAGAAACAGACGGTATGCCTCCTCGGGCGAGAGCAGCTCCGGCGCGACGATCGTGACCTTGGCGCTGTCGGCCACCCCGCCGCCGACCAACAGGAAATCCTTGCAGGTGATCGCGGAGATCCAGGCGACCAGGTCGGGCAGGCCGGTGTCGGGTTTCAAGTTGAGCTTGACCATCCGCTTGCCGGGCGGGAGCTTGCGACACGAGTTGGCGGCCGCCGGGGCCGCTGGCTCCGGCCGCGCGGCGCCCATTGCCAGAGCCGGCATCGCGACCGTGAGGGTCCAGGCCAGGATCATCGCCGTCTTGGAGGTTCGCATTGGGTTGCCTCGGAGACGAGCAACTTCAATGCCAGGGCCTGCCCGACAGATTCCCAATGATCTCGCGGTTGCCTCGACGGAGCGGACCAAGGCGGTCGCCAATTTGGCGCCCCCGAATGACTATTCGTCGAACCGGCGTCAACTGCGGGCCGCTGGGCTCGCAGACCGATGGTTCCAGGCCGGCCGCCGACCAGCATGACCGGCGTGTCTTGGGTGGACGCCGAGCGCTGCGGCGGGTTGAATGAACCGATGTTCACGACCGATTTGATCGTACTGCTCGCAATGGCGGGGTCACCCACGCCGGGGGCCTCGTCGCTGCATCCGATCGCTGCCGAGACCAGGCTCGCCCAGGCCGGCGATTGGCGGAGCAATCCTCCGCAGCCACCTCCCGTGGAACGGGTGCGTCGACGGCGGGGGTTCGTGTGGGTGGAGGGCGGATACGACTGGAGGCAAGGCAGATATATCCGGCGCCCCGGCCACTGGGAGCGGGTGCGCGCTGGACGGCAGTGGCACGGAGGCCATTGGGAATGGCAACGCGACCACTACGGCTGGGCCTCGGGAGCCTGGAGTGAGGGCCCCGCCTACGACGCCCCACCTGCGATGGTCGTCGAGAATCCCGCCCCACCGCCTCCGCCGCCGCCGGTCGCGGCGCCTCCACCGTCGCAGCCGCGCCCGGGCTTCGTCTGGATCGCGGGTGCGCAAGAGTGGCGCGATGGACGTTACGTCTGGATCGAAGGTCACTGGGAACAGGAACGGCCGGGCGATGCCTGGAGGCCCGGGCATTGGGATGCCGACGGCGATCGGCATGCCTGGCATCCGGGAGGATGGGAGCACGGCGACCACGACCACGACCACGGCGACCACGACCACGGCGACCACGACCATGGCGACCACGACCATGGCGACCGCGACCACGACCATCACGGCGACGGCGATCACGGCGATCACGGCCACGGCGACTGGCAGGGCCAGGAGCACGGCCATGACCCGCGCGGGGGCGTCTCCATCGCGGGCCAGATCATCGACCAGACCGGGCGCCCGGCGGCGGGGATCCGGATCGTCCTCGCGGGCAGCTCGGAAGGACAGGCGGTCACCGATCGCGACGGACGGTACGCGTTCACGGGCCTGGCTCCCGGCTCCTACGCCGTCCGACCGAACGATCCGCACTGCGGCTTCCGTCCGGATGTGATGAACCTGAACAACCTCGCTTGGGCCGCGGTCCAGAACTTCAGCGCCAACTGCCGCTGACAAGCATTCAAGGCGTCCCGCGGCCTGGAGCCCTGAGCATCTCAGTGGGGAAAGTCGCGCCAAAGGCGTTCGCGCTGGCTCGCCACGGGCGCGGTTGTTGCATTTCCCGGCAACGCCCAGATGCATCCCCCTGTGGAATCGGAGCGACCGGCCGCAACCCATGACACCGCTGCCCCGATCGGTTGCGATGGCTTCTGCGACCGATGAGAGCCTGGTTGTGGGGCTCCGTAGTGGCCACCCTCCTGGTTCAGCCCGCCCAGGCGCGGATGCGCGACCCAGCTGCGGAGACCGAACCGGACGAAGCCCCCCTGCCCCGGTCCGGCCCCCTATCTATCTCATTCGGTCTGGGCGCGGAGTATTTGTATGCCCGTTGGCACGAACTCTATCCGCGCACGAAAATTACCGAAGCCTCCAACGGCGGTCCAGCGATACAGCTGCGATTCGGGGTCCCGATTCGCGAACGTGTGGCGCTCTTCATTCAGGGTGATCTCAGTTTGCTCGTGCTACGGGGCGACAACACCGTCTGGCTGGCGACGGCGGGTCTCGGACTGGGCGCAACCGTGTTCCTGCCCGACAACCCGTGGGTCCTCGAGCTCGGGATGCGCAGAGGTGTGGCCGGATTAGTCACCGATTCGGGAGTCCAAACTTCAACTCCACCCGTCACGACCATCAACGGAGTCTGGTTCGCAGAGATCGGTCTCGGCCGCGCCACCCGAAGCGGGCGCGTTGACAGCGGCCCCGCGCTTTCGCTGTTCGGCGGCGTCATGAATCCCGATGGGAGCTCGGGCTGGGGCATCGGAACCAGCCTGCTGTACCGCTGGTCGCGCTACTGAGGCCCTACCGCGACTCGCGCGGAATATCGCTTCGGGGGCTGCCTGCTCCACCGGCACTCACGGAACCCCCTCTGTGAGGGTCACGTCCTTCACGCATGCCGCGTCGTCCTACAGCCAGCGTAGCCGAGCCGCGTGTGCGACCGACCCAGGCGCAGGTGAATCGGCGAAGACACCTGCGGTTTCCGCTGGGCCTTCCCGCGAGGCTGCATCGAGCCGATCGGCCCGGATCCATCGTCGTGGAGATCGTCGACGTTTCGGGCAGCGGCCTCCGTCTGAGGTCACCCGGGGATGAAGTGCTGCTGGGCGAAAATGCCGCCCTCCGTTTCGTCCTCGTCGACCAGCGCATCTGTGCCGTCGCCGGGCGGGTGATCCGCGTCGAGCGCGACGGGGCATTCGTTCTCGCGCTGGACGAGGCCAACCATGCGTTCCACGCGTTCGTCGCCTCCCTTGCGTGACCTCGCCGCCGGTACCACCAGCGTCTCCAAGACCGCGTCGGGGGCCACGAGCGACGGGGGGACGGTCACCACGCTCGCCTCGGGTTAAACCAGCCGCGCGCCATCGACGGGCACCAGCAGATCCTCAAGCTCGCGAAGTAGCGCTGGGCGGTCGCCAGGCCGACCCGCTCATTGTGGGGGTCGCCAGGCGACCCGCTCAGTGACACCACCAGGTCTGCTTATCGCGTGCCGCCGGGATTGCTCAGGGTGTGAAGGATCCTGCACAACCGCGACGTCGGATCGAGGCGACAGGTCTCGCCGGCGCGGGTCGGCGCGGGTTGGCGCGGATCGTGCTCACGGGGTTGGTCGAGCAACAACGACCATCACTCTGCACAAGGAGATCCGGCCATGTCGAAAGTTCTGTCACTCACGTTCGCCCTCACCGTCGCTTCGCTGTTCCATGCCGGCTGCGGCGAACCCGAGCCCTCTGCGGACGTTGCCGACGAGGCGGTCCAGGCGGTCTACGAGGGGAAGCTGACCGTCCCGGAAGCGCAGGCCCATTGCCGCTGCCGCCTCGAGCTGGTTCCCATCGGCGGGACCGTGTTTCACTTCGGCCTCGATCTCTCCCAGTCGCCCCCGGTCTCGTTTCCGTTCCAGTCCACCGTCGCGGGCGCGCGCATCTCCATCGCCGAGCTGCCGATCACGCGCCTTTTGAACCTCCGCTCCGACGCCAACGGCAAATGGGGATTTACGGCCGTCAAGGTCCAGGGAAAGCCCCTGCCGATCTCGTTCGTCTACGAGCTGGCCGGGTACGCGACCACCAAGTCGCAGGTGTTCGCGGTGGGCGACTCCGGCATCACCGACGTGGCGGTGCAGTTTCCGACCGAGGCCTACTACGGCGCGGCCAAGGGACAGATCGAGCAGCAGATCGGCGCCCTCATCGGCGCCCCCTACACGCTGAGCAACGTCCTCGTGACGACCGTCGGAAAGTCGTGGGCGTCGATGTACTCGCCCGAGCTGCCGCACGGCGATCCCGGCGCCACCGTCTCGATCAGCCCGGCCGCCCCGTTCCCCGCCTCGCTGGGTCCGGTCTATTTCAACGCATCGGTCGCGCCCGATCCGACCTTGACCACCACCTCCGTCGACGGCGGCGTCCTGTTCGGCAACCTGGCCGACGGCAGCTACACGATCACCGCCAGCAAGGCGCCCTTCACCTACTCGGCGCTGACGTTCGTCGTCCAGGACGGCATCGAGCTGTACGTCGCCTCGCCCCCGCACGCCACGCAGGGGACCAACGACTCCCCCGCCGGCCAGCCGTGACGTGACGTGACGTGAATCAATGGGTCCTGCACCAGCCCCCTGTCGCCGCTCTGCCAGTGACCGGCGGAGCGGGACTACCCCTTGAACGTGTCGTAGGCCTTGGCGTGTGGCGCGATCCGCTGTTCCAGCGCGCGTCGCTCCGCCTCGGCCATCGGCACGAACCCCTGCGCGACCGCGAGGTTCTCCCGCACCTCCGCGATCGTCGAACAGCCGACGATGACCGTGTCCGCGATCGACGCCGCATAGCGGATCAATTCGGCCGCGCCGGCCTCGCGCAGTAGCGGCCCGGCCGCCATCACCTTCATCCCGACGACGCCGATCCCTTGCCGCCGCGCCTCGGCGACCACCGTCGGCGCGAACGGGCGGTAGCGCGGGTCGGCGGGGTTCAGGGCCACCAGCACGCTGTCGAAGGAAAACCGGCGCATCGCTTCCACCAGCACGGCGGGATCGTGGTGCCCGGTCAGGCCAATGAAGCGAATGCGGCCGTCGGCCTGCGCCTGGCGCGCGGCCTCGATGGCGCCGCTATCGTCGAAGAGGACATCCAGCTCGTCGGGAAAGCGGAGGTCGTGCATCTGCCAGAGATCCAGCCGGTCGGTGCCGAGCCGCCGCAACGAATCGTCGAGCAGGCGCAGCGCCCGATCGCGCGTCCGCTCATGGGTCTTCGACGCGAGGAACACCCCGTCGCGCGCGCCGGGCCCGGCAATGCGGAAGGCCTCGCCGTAGTAGTCCTGACTCTGCTGGTAGGCGGGCGCGGTGTCGCAGTAGCGCACGCCCAGGCGCAGCGCCTCGAGAATGACGGGCACCGCCTCCTTGGCCCGACCGGTGGTGCGCAGAATCCCCTCGCCGCCAAGCGACACCGGCAGAACGCGCGCGCCGGTGCGACCGAGCGTCCGCTCGGTGGGCAGGTCATCCGCGGATTGCGAGGCCACCGTCATCGTGCGGCCGATTGTGCCACGCCGGGAGCACGGCGTGCGGCGTGTTCGATCTCGATCGGCACGTCCATCGATCGCTCGCAGTGGTACGCTGCCCCGTCTGAGTCGTTGCGAGACGAAACTCTCGGAGGACGCATGAAACTGCTATTGGTTGGCGCGCTCGGATCGTTGGCGCTCGGGATCTTCGGCTGCGGCGGCTCCGGCAACGGGGGCGATGGGGGCGGCGGGGGCGGCGGCAACTCGTTCGGGTGCACGTCGGGAACCGGCACCGCTCGCCTATGCATCGACACGACGACCAACTTCTCGGGCACACCCACGTGCAGCGGCGGCACGCTGTCGGATGCTTGCCCCCACGCGGGGGCCGACGGCGGCTGCAAGATGGCGCCGCTTACAGTGAACGGCGCGTCCCTAAATCAGACCGCCTGGTACTACACCGGCTCCGCCGCCTCGACCAGCCAGGAGATGTCGGATTGCGCCGACTTCGGCGGCACCTGGATCCAACCGTAACGCCGCCGATGCAGGGCGCGAGCCGTGCGCCTTACTTGATCGCGAGCAGCTCGACGTCGAACACCAGGGTGCCGGACGGGGCGCCGGGGCGGGGCTTGTCGCCGTAGGCCAGGTTTCCCGGGATCCAGAACCTGGCCTTGTCGCCCACGACCATGAGCTGCATTCCCTCGGTCCAGCCCTTGATGACGCCGTCGAGCGGAAAGGTTGCCGGTTGGCCGCGCGTCACCGAGCTGTCGAAGAGCTTGCCGTCGGGTGTCCAGCCACTGTAGTGAACCTCGACCCGACTGTCGGCCTGGGGGTGGTCCTTCCCCTTGCCGTGCTTGAGGATCTTGTAGACCAGGCCGGAGGCGGTCCTCTTGGCATCCTTGGGGGCGGCCTCGACGTCGGCCGGAGCCTGGGGCGGCTCGATCACCTTGACGAAGTCGATCAGCTCCACGTCGAAGACCAGCGTTCCGGACGGCGCGCTCGCCCGCTCCGGCGCGTCGCCATAGGCGAGGTCGCTGGGGATCCAGAAGCGCCGCTTCTCGCCCTTGACCATCAGCTGCAATCCCTCGGTCCAACCTTTGATGACGCTGTCGAGCGAGAGCGTCATCGGCTCACCACGCGGCACCGAGCTGTCGAACATCTTCCCGTCGGTGGTCCAGCCGGTGTAGTGCACGGTCACCCGATCGTGCGGCCCAGGATGGGCGGACCCCTTCCCCTTGAACACGATCTTCGAGGCGAGCCCGCTGTGGGTCGTCTTGGCGTCGGCGGGCGGTGCCGCGACATCTGCGGGTGCGGCGGGCGCCGTCGGGGCCGGCGCGGGCGGCAGCGGCTCGATCGGCTGGGCCGACACGATGGCGCTCGCCAGCGTGCCGCAGAGATGGACGGCGAGGAGAATCGACCAACGGGAGCGCTTCATTCCTGCCCAAATATCACGACCTGAAACGATGGCAAGATGCTCATCCCAGGTGGAGATCGCTGCGCCCCGCGTTGCGCCTAGCGGTGTGCGACGCTGAATCCGACCTGCCCAGGTCGCCCGGCCGATCCGTCGGCGCCGCTCGAGCCATTCGCGCCGTCGCTGCCATTCATCCCCGAGTTGCCGCCGCCGAGTGAGGTGGAGCTGCCGCCGGAGCTGTCGAAGCAGCTCGTTCCCGAGCCCCCGGATCCACCGCGGCCACCTCTTCCACCGCTGCCACCTGAGCCACCTGGGCCTCCGGGTCCGCCTTCGCTCGTGATGATCCTTCGCAACGAATCGAGGACCTCCGGCGCGCAGCCGACGACGCCACAATCGATCTGGACCTGGATGTCGCCGCCGTTTGCGCCCGGGCCGCCGTCGCCCCCGGGGCCCCCGTTGCCGCCGTCGCCGCCCCGGCCGCCGTCGCTGCCCGACATCGACGGGCAGCTGGCGCTGGACCCGTCCAGGCCCGCCGAGCCGTCCGTGCCGCTGCTGCCGGTGGCGCCGGCCCCACCCGCCGCGCCGCGAGACACCAGGCGGAACGCGGGCAGGTCGGCCTTCTCCACCACCGCCCGGTACCGGGAGCCCCCGCCCGAAACCGTGAACGAGAAGCGCGACGGATCGGTGTTGTCGACGGCGATTTTCAGGTCGGGCCCCCGGCCGGAGGGGGCCGAGAGAATCAAGTTCTCAGGACGCTGGAACCACAGCGGCCACTCGAAGGAGAGCACGCGGCGTCCCCCCACGCTGACCGGCAACGTCAAGGCGTGACCCGCGTGGGCGAGGCCCGCGGCGACCGCGGCGCCGATGTGGTCGACGAAATGGAACGCGTCGCCGCGATCGAGGTAGGCGAGCGGGCTGTCGATCTTGACGTCGTCGCCGCCGATGCAGGGGGACGGATCGAGCGTCCTCGGTGACCGACAGAGCGTGACGGGGCGGGAAAGGCCAGCCACCGTCACCCAGAGCGCGTCCCGCAGCGACAGCTCGGGGAGCACCGACACCCCCGGGCGATCGCGGGTGCCGAGCAGCGTCGCCGTCTGGTGCCACACGTCCTGTCGCACAAGCACACCGTGGAGTCCGATCTTCTGCGGGTCGAGCGTGGCGCCCGAGGCCGGTTGCTGGGCCAGCGAGATGCGGTTGATCCCCTGCGCCACCACGCGCGCCTCCACCTGCTGGCCGTCGGCGCGCACCTCGGCGTAGGGCGATGCCGCGATCTCGAGCCGGACGACGCGGCGGCGCGCCTCGTCGCGCAGCGCCTTGGTTGGGAGCCGATCGTTGAATCGACTCAACAGCGTCTCCTGGCCCCGCGAAGCGAGATCGTCGAGAAGCGCGACGTCCACCGGGCGCCCGCCGTAAAGGCCCCGCT
>CALAOV010000332.1 GCA_937889515.1 uncultured Myxococcales bacterium
GGACGCGGCCGCGACCCGCGCCGCGCTCCGGGTGCTGTCGATGCTGCCATCGGGATGGCGGGTCGATCTCCCGCCGTTCGATTCGGTGACCGTTACGGTGGTGGGGCCGGATCTCGACATCGGCCGCGCGGGCGGGTCGGGGACGCCGGGACCGATCGTGGTGGCGATCGCGCGCGGCGCGGATCTGGGACGGCTCGTGGTCGCCCCGGGCTTCGCGACCCGGCTCCTCGATGCCGCGCTCGGGGCGGGCGGCGCGCTGTCGTCGTCGCGCGCCCTGGGACCGGCCGAGCGGGGCGTGCTGGTCGCGCTGCTCGCGCCGGTGCTCGATGCGTTCGGGTGGTCGCTGGCGAGCGGGCGTGCCCCGCCGCCCACCGGCGCATGCGCGTCGCTGGCGCTGCGCCTGGAGGGGCCCTTCGGCGCAGGCGTGCTGGCTCTCGATCTGCCGGTCACCGCCGCGGGCTCGGTGGAGCACTGGCGATCCCGCGCGCGCGATCTCCCCGTGGCCGCGCGGGTCGATCTCGCCACCACCCGGCTGCCTGCGGCCAGCGTCGCCGGCCTGGCGCCCGGGGACGCCGTGGTGTTCGACGGCATCGAGGCCAGCGCCTATCTGCCGGGCGGCCGGTACCAATTCGACGACCGATTCGACGACCGATCGGAAGACCGATCGGCGCACGATTGGGAGGGTCGACTGACCATCGGAGCGTACGTCGCGCCGCTGATCATCGACCCGCGCGGCGAGCTGAGGCTGGAGGGAGACTTTCAAATGACCGGAACACCGCTGGAGCGGACGGTCACCATCGAAAGGGAGGGTGCCATGGACGTTTCAGGACCAACCGAGAAAGCCAGCTCCGTGCTGGCGGCGGCGCCGATCGAGGTCGTCGCGGAGCTGGCGCGGGTCACGTTGCGCGGGGACGAGGTGCTCGGCCTGGCGCCGGGCGTGGTGCTGACGGTCGCGGCCGATCGGCGGCAGGCCATCGTTCTGCGGGTCGGCGGCGAGATCTGGGCGGAGGGCGAGCTGGTGGACGTCGAGGGCCAGCTCGGCGTTCGCGTCACGCGGTTGCTGCGAACCTGACGGAGATCCGCGCCAGCGGGGATCCGTGCGGCTCCGGCGGTCGCGCCAAAGCGCTCGGGGTCGCGGCTCAGAGCGCGGCGCTGAGCAGACTGGCCGACATCTCGACCAGCGCCGCGGCGGTCGCGGTCCAGCGGGGCGCGCTGCCGATCAGGGTCTGGACCAGCTGCGACCAGATGTCGCCGTCGGCGCGCAGGGTAAGGGCGCGCCTTACGGCGCTCTCTATCTCGAACGGGGTCGTCGCGCTGTAGAGGATGGCGTGACCGGTCCGGGAGGCTGGATCGTAGTCGACCAGGTAGTCGCGGTTGGTCCCCACGTCGGGCGTGATGGGGAGCGTGCCGTAGAGCAGCGCCAGGCCGGCCGAGCGTCCGATCCGATCGTGATCGTCGCCGAGCAGGATGGCGTCGGCCGCGCCCCGCGCGAGGCGCTCGTCCCCCGGCTCGCCACCGGGGAAGATCGCGACACGACCGGGCTGTCGCAGGGCCAGCAGGCGCGCGCGCTCGATCGCCTCGGGCTCGCCGCGCGGCACGATGATGGTGGCGACGTCGAAGGGGGCGAGGCGCTCGATGCCGGCCAGGATGACGTCGGCGTCGGCGTCGCGGCTGAGCGGGCCGGTGGTCAGGAGCAGTGTGCGGGGGCCGAGCGCCAGCGAGCAGCGACGGGCGATCGCGCGCCGGCATTCGGCCTTCCCCGAGAGCGCGGCCGCGCTGAAGCTGGCGGGCAGCGCCGGATCGGTGGCCGGATCGTTGGGGGGCTCGTCGCATCCGAAACGCAGGCTCACGAAGGGCTCGTCGGAGGGGCGCGAGGCCAGCCCGGGATCGGATTCGCTGGCGCGCGCGGCGCTGGGGCTGGGGGCGACGATGGCGTTGGCGCCCAGGCACCCGAGCGCGACCAGCGAGTGCGAGGCCGAGTCGTCGCCGAGCAGCAGCGGTCCCAGGAGCTTCGATTCGTCGGGTGTCAGCGGCGCGCCCGTGTGTCCGGTCGGGAGCACGAAGAGCCTCACCGAGGCCGAGCTGGCCGACAGAGCCGCGGCCGCGGATTCTCCCCAGCCGATCGCGACCTCGGGCGTGATCAGCTTGTCGGCGGTCAGCGATCGAACCGCACCGGCCAGCAGCGCCGTGGCCTCGGCGCGCGTCGGCGTGGCCGCCCCCAGGACCAGGAGCTTCGCGTCGCTCATGACCGCGCGGCCCTCGTAGAGTGTCAGCTCGTGGGTCTGGTCGCCGACCGTGGCGGCGACGGTGCGGAGCCGGCGCGCCAGACCGGGCACGCGGCTGGCCGCCTCCGGGCTGGCGAGCGCCAACACCGTGGCCCGGTGGCCGAGGGCGGCGAGGGCTCGGCTGAGCCCGCTGGCGCCGATTGCAGCAACCCCTTCACCGAGCGGCGCAACCGCTTCGGCTATGATCAGAAAATCGCGTCCGGCCAAAACTACTCGGTGGCGCCCCGCTCGTCCTCTTCGCCCGGAAACTCGTTCACCGAGGGGTACTTCATGATCTCTTTCCGCGAGATCTTCCAGGCCTTTTGGACGATCCAGGAGAGCGATCGGTCTTGCCGAGTCGCCTCGTCCTGGATCTCCTTGAGCATTTCCTCGGGGAAATACAGGCTTTGCTTGCGCTTGTCGGAACCACCCATATTAAAGACGAAGCCTCCGCGTGTGGTCGAGTGGGTGAGTGTAAGTGGGCACGTCATCGGGTGTCAAGGTTGGCCGCAGCGAGGGTGCATGCGAGGTGCATGCTCGGCGGGCGCTTCCGGTCTCGCCTTGACGCCTGGCAGGGGACGGTTTACTCTACCCCGCTATTTCAGCGCTCATTTGATGCGCCTTTGGGGCGCGGGGACGTTCATGGACGGGACCGGGCTGAAGAAGAAGGATCTCAAGCGTTTCAGCGACATTCTGCTCGCCAAAAAGAAAGAGATTCTCAGGAACGCGCAGCGGACGCTCAACGAGGACATGACGCTCGACTCGGACGACCTGCCCGACGAAATGGATCTGGCATCGTCCGAGTACCTGCACTCGTTCACGTTTCGTCTGCGCGGGCGGGAGAAGGTCTTCCTGCAGAAGATCGACCACGCGCTGGAGAAGATCAAAGAGGGGACCTTCGGCGTCTGCGAACAGTGCGGCGAGCCGATCTCGATGAAGCGCCTGGAGGCGCGGCTCGAGACCACGCTGTGCATCCGCTGCAAGGAAGACCAGGAACGGATCGAAAAAGCCTATGGGTAGCCGCTAGGCGCGCCCAGGTCTTGTCCGGACGATTCGCCCTGGTCGTCTGCGCGATCGCGAGCGGAGGCTGCGTGGGGCCGATGGCGGTGCACGGCGGCAGCGCGTCGGTCGGGTCGAGCGGCGAGGGCGCGCTTCGGCGTCCGGTGGTGTTGCCGTTCGAGGGCGACGGGTACGCGGTGCCCGCGCCCTGGCGGACCCGGCACGCCAACTACGGGACCGAGGGACTGGTAGGCGCCGTGGTGCGGGCGTCGCGCGCGGTCGCCAGCGAGGCCCCCGGTGGCCAGGCGGCGGTGGGAGATCTCTCGCGTCGCGCGGGGGGCGAGTCGGTGCAGCACCGCTCGCATCAGAGTGGCCGCGACGTGGACGTTTTCTACTACGCGGTCGACGCCGCGGGCCGTCCGGTCCGGCTCACCGATGCGATGCTGCACTTCGCGCCCGATGGGCACGCCCTGCGTTGGTCGCCGCCGCAGGGGACGCGCCCGCCTACCCGTCCGGTGCCGGCCTTTCGCTTCGACGCGCGCCGAAACTGGGCCTTCGTGCGGGCGCTGCTCGGCGATCCGGACGTCGAGGTGCAATGGATCTTCATGCAGCGAGGTCTGGCGGCGGCCTTGCTCAGAGAGGCGACGGCGGCGGGCGACGATCCGGCGCTGCTCGCGCGGGCCGCCTTCGTCATCCACGAGCCCTCCGATTCGGAGCCCCACGACGATCACATGCACGTGCGGCTCTACTGCGATCCGGGCGATCGCGCGCTCGGCTGCGCGGATCGGGGGCCGGTCCGCTGGTGGAAGAAGCTCTGGAAGTACATGGACGCGCCCTACGGCCGCCCGCCGCTCGATGCGCTGGGGGTGCAGGGCGTCGCGGCGCTCGGCCGCTTGTTCCGGGAGGAGCTGCCGCTGGTGTTCACGGGTGGCAAGCAGACCAGCTAGGGCAAGCAGATCGCGTGGGCGAGGGACGGCTCTGCCGGCCAGCGCCCGTCGCGGGAGGGTTTGGGAACCCTTTCAGGGTTCCCATTTAGATCGCGCCGCCGTCGGGTCTTTCGGCCTTGTCGTCGGGACGAACCGGCGCTTGCAGCTCGAGGTGGGCGATCACCCAGTCGAGAGATCCGCTCGCCGCGGCGAGCTGCTCGGGGGTGGTGGTCAGCGTGAGGATGATGGCCTGGCGTGGGTCGGGCCCACCGCCGAGCGCGCGGACCAGATAGAGCTGCCGGAGGGACTGGTTGCGGCGTGGCGCGCGGGCGTCCACCAGCAGACCGCCCAGCGGTCCGGGCGAGACGCGATCGACGGCCAGCCCCTGTGCGGCCAGCCCCCGACGATTCTCGTCGACCAGCGCCGCCACGTCCGGGGCGGTCGCGCGATCGGCGGCCAGCGAGATGCGGCTGCCGCCGGGATGGATCAAGATGCACAGGACGTTGGGATAGCCGGTGTGGAGCGACAGCGCCCACCCGGGGGGCGTCTCGAGGCCGACGCCGGCCCGGCTGCTCAGGAACCGCGCCGGCTGGCCCGCGGCGACGGGCGTGGCGTCGGCGAGCGCGACGGCGCAGATCGCGATCAGCGCGGCGGCGGTGGCGCCCGTCGCGAGGCCTCGGGCGGTCGACATGGCCCCCGCAGTATAGAGCGAGACAGGGTCTAAGAGACGGTCGCGCCGACGACGGACCACCGAGCGGAGGCGCTTGGCCGTCGGCCGTTTCTCGGGTGGCCTGAACAGATTCACAGTCATTTTTCTATTGAGGAGAATCTATTCAATAGATTAGTTTGAAAATCCGACAATGAAGAGAGTTCTGAACTCGACGACCGCCCCGGCCCGCGGGTTACTCGATGAGCGGGAGATCGAGGAGATCGAGCGGACCTGGCCCAACGGCCTCACCTCTCGCCAGATCGTCGACGTCTTCGAGACCCGCGGGATTCGCTTCTCCGAGGCGACGCTGCGCAAGTACGTGCAGCTCGGCCTTTTGCCCCGTTCGGTGCGGGTGGGGCGCAAGGGGAAGCACCGCGGATCGTGCGGCCTCTACCCGGCGCACGTGATCCGGCGGGTGAACGTGGTCAAGGGGATGATGGCCGCCGATCGGACCATCGAGGAGATTCAGCGCTCGTTCCTGCGGTTCAAGGACGAGATCACCACCGTCGAGAACGACCTGCGCGATCTGATCGCCGGCTTCGAGCGGGAGGCGAAGGCGCCGGCCGCCAATCCCGACGGCCGCCGAGAGATCGAGCGCGAGATTACCGAGGCCAAACGTGCCGCCGGCGAGCTGGTCCGGCGCATCAGCAACCTCGAGCGTCGAATTTCGGCCCAGACCGCGGAGCCGCCATCCGGCGGTTCGGCGGTGGGAGCTGGGAACGACCTCTACTGACCCGTGGCCATGCCGCCGACCGACCGAGGAGGAGCCCATGGATGAACAAGACGCGATAGAAGACCCAACTGACTTTCGGACCGGAGGCGTCGAGGACGAGGACGCGCCGCAGCCGGAAGTGGCGCGTATCCGCCGCAAGGTGCACTCGGCTGGCCGGGATGGGCGGGTGCGTTCGAAGACCATCGCGCCCAAGCGTCTGACCCGCGACGAGCGCCGCTTGTCGGAGCTGCTGGTCTATCCGCCGGACATCGATCGGCCGGGCACACGGGAGGCCTGCACGGGAATGCCCCGCCCGTGCCCGTTCGTCTCCTGCTCGCACCACCTGTACCTCGACGTCAACCCGGAGACGGGGGCGATCAAGCTGAACTTTCCGCATCTCGAGGTGTGGGAGATGGCGGAGACCTGCTCGCTCGACGTCGCGGATCGGGGCGGCATCACCCTCGAAGAGGTGGGCGCAATCTTGAATCTCACCCGCGAGCGGATTCGCCAGGTCGAGGTGCGCGGCCTCTCGAAGATCAAGGACGACACCGGCGGCGAGCTCGGCATCCCGCCCGAGAGATACTAGCCTTCACCCCCGCCCTCGCGCGCGGCCCATCAACGCGCGATACTGTCGCGCCGAACCATGGAGCTGCGGGCCCTCACGTTCATCGATGTCCTTCAGCCGCAGCTGGCTGGATTTCTGCAGACGGTTTCCCAGGGATTTCTGCCACTCGACGGTCAGGCCTCGCTGATCGTCGAGATCGCGCCCGGGATCGCCATCAACACCCTCACCGACGTGGCGCTCAAGCAGGCGCGCGTCGTGCCGGGGATGCAGATTGTCGAGAGGGCCTATGGCCTCCTCGAGCTGCACGCCTTCGATCAGGGCGAGGTGCGCGCCGCGGCCGCTGCGATCCTGACCAAGCTGGGTCTCGCCGAGACCGATCGGCTGGCGCCCCGCACCCTCACCCGCGAAATCATCACTGGCGTAGACGGCCACCAGTCGGCCATCATCAATCGGATGCGCCACGGTCAGATGCTGGAGAGCGGGCAGACCCTCTACACCCTCGAGGTGCAGCCGGCCGGCTATGCGGCGC
>CALAOV010000333.1 GCA_937889515.1 uncultured Myxococcales bacterium
GCCACCCCCGATCGTCGCCTGCCCGTTCGGATCACGCTCGGCCCGCCTATCCGCAATCCGGCGGCAACCGCCCGGCGTACGGCCGACCGGCTCACGCGCAGTCGGGCCATCCGCGACCGGCGTCGGCCCGACCGGACCACGCCCATCCGGCGGCGCGCAAGTATTCGCCCAAGGGTCCCGGCAAATATCCCGGCAAACACCCGGGCAAGCCCCCAGGTAAGTGAGGTGGGAATCCTGCTGAGCGCGCAGGGGCTCACCGCGGCCTTCGGCGCGCGGCCTCTGTTCCGGGACGTGAGCTTCACCGTCGAGGAGGGCGAACGGATCGGCCTCATCGGGCCCAACGGCGCCGGCAAGTCGACGCTATTGCGCATTCTCTCCGGCGCGATGTCGGCGGACGAGGGAACGGTCTCCCGTCGGCGCGGGCTGCGGGTCGCGCTGCTGGATCAGGTGCCGAAGTTCGCCGCGGGCGCAACGGTCGGTAGCGCGGTCGACGAGGGCGCGGTCGACGGCAGCACGCGCGAGGTGTTGGCCAAGCTGTCGTTGGCCGGTCGGGGCGACGACGGGGTTGGACCCGAGACCCCGGTCTCGGCGCTCTCGGGTGGCTGGAAAAAACGGGTGGCGCTGGGGCGCGAGCTGGCCCGCCGCCCCGATCTGTTGCTGCTCGACGAGCCGACCAACCACCTGGACGTGGAGAGCATCGAGTGGCTGGAGGATCTGCTGGCGCGCACCGACGGCCCGGCCACGCTGACCGTCACCCACGATCGCCTCTTTCTACAGCGGGTCGCGACCCGCATCCTGGAGCTCGACCGTCGCAACGCGGGCGGTCTGCTCTCCGTCGCGGGCGACTACATCGCGTACACCCGCCTCAAGGCGGAGAACATGCACGCCCAGGAGCGGCGCGAGGTCGTGCTCCGAAATACGCTGCGCCGCGAGACCGAGTGGCTGCAGCGGGGCGCCGCCGCGCGCAGCACCAAGCAGCAGGCGCGGATCGCGCGGGCCGGCACGCTGTCCGACGAGGTGAAGGAGCTCGGCACGCGCAACGAGATCCGCACGGTGGGGCTGGAGTTCCAGGGCGCCGAACGCCGCCCCAAGCGCCTGATCGAAGCCCGTGGCATCGCCAAGCGCTACGACGGGCGCACCATCTTCGCCGGCATCGACCTCTTGCTGGGCCCGCGGGTGCGGCTGGGCCTTCTCGGCCCCAACGGCTGCGGCAAATCGACGCTGATCCGCGTTCTCCTCGGCGAGGAGCCGCCGACCGAGGGGACGGTCGTGCGCGCCGACGGCCTGCAGGTGGCCTACTTCCAGCAGAGCCGCGACGCCCTGGATCCGGCGCTGAGCGTGGCGAACACCCTCTGCCCCGACGGAGATTTCGTCACCTTCCGCGGCGCGCGGGTGCACGTGCGCGGCTACCTGGAGCGGTTTCTCTTTCAATCCGAGCAGGCCGACATGCCGGTGGGCAAGCTGTCGGGCGGCGAGCAGAGCCGCCTGCTACTGGCGGACCTCATGCTGCGCGAAGCCCAGCTGCTGGTCCTCGACGAGCCGACCAACGATCTGGATCTGCCGACGCTGGCGGTGCTGGAAGAGTCGCTCACCGGCTTCGACGGCGCGGTGGTGTTGGTCACGCACGATCGGTATTTTCTGGATCAGGTCGCCACCACCATCCTGGCGTTCACGCAGGTCTCGCCGAGCGCGCCGAACAGCTCCATGCGCGGCGTCGTCCCCTTCGCCAGCTTCGCGCAATGGGAGACCTGGCGCGCGGAGCAGCTGGAGGCGGAGAGGGCGACGGCCGCGCGAGGTCGCGAGACCGGCGGCGCGGCGCGACCGGGACGCCGCAAGCTCAGCTACGGCGAGCAGCGCGAGTACGACGCGATCGAGGAGACGCTTGCGCGGGCCGAGGCGGCCCTGGCCGAGGCGACCGCCGAGAGCGAACGACCCGAGCACGCCAGCGACTCGGCGCGGCTGGTCGAGCTCATCGCCGCCGTGGGCACGCGCCAGGAGGATATCGATCGCCTGTACAGTCGCTGGGCCGAGCTGGAAGCCAAGCTGGGCGGCGCCAAGTAGCGCCCGGCGGTCGAGGACCGCGCCGAACCTCCGTCTGTTCGACAAGATAGCGCGGCCCGTGCCACGAACAGCCTAGTCGTTGCGCGGTTTCTCTGTTGGATGGAGACTCACACTGGAGGCGACCATGGGGACGACCGACGTCGGCACAGGGGCTTCATTTGGGAAACGCTCGGGCGGCCGGATCACGATCGTGGCGGCAGCCGCCCTGCTGGCGGGCGGGCTCGCGGTCGCGGCCGGCGGCTGCAAGAAGACGGCGGCGCCCGATGAGGGCAACCGGATTGCCACGGTCAATCCACCGAGCGGAACGCCGGGCGTTGTGGCCGCCGATCCGCCCAAGGCGAAGCACCCGCCCCGACACCTGGAAGACACCAACCGCAAGGAGCTCGAGACCACCTTGCCAAAGGGCGCGCCGGTCGAGATCACGGCGCCCAAGGGCGACGACGAGGCCTTCATGCTGGCGCAGCAGATCCGGGCCTTCTTGCACGCCGAGAAATACCCGGTCGGCGACGTCAAGGAGCGCGCCCCGGATCCGTCCGCCAAGGGCGTGGGGCTGGAGCCGCTGCCGGACGGAAAATGGCGCGTGATCGTCGGCAGCTCCGATTGACCGGCCGGTCGGCGACAGGGGCGGCGTTCTGCCTGGCCGTGTCGTCGATCGTCGCCTGCCATCCGATCGGAACGACGGGCACCCCGCTCTATCCGGGCGCGCGCCCGGGACCCGACAAGGTCGCGACGCTGGTGGGTCCGATCGGCACCGTCGACGGTGTCAACGTCTCGCTCAAAGGGAAGACCTTCGAGCTGCTGCCCGGCTGCCACATCGTCACCCTGGAGCGCAACGTGGGGGCCGGCGGCGACAACGGCGCCTGGGCGGCCAACCTCCCCCGCCTCACCTTCGCCTTCGAGATGAAGCCCGGATATCTCTACAAGATCGACCTCGATCTGCGGGAGAGCAGCGGCCCCATGAGCCGGCTGTGGATCCGGGCCCACGAACGCGCGCCCGACGGCTCCCTCGTCCGCCTCGGCACCGCCCGCAGCGAAGCCGACCTGCAAGATTGCCGGAACTGGGCAACGTCCGCGGGGCTGTGAACCCCATGCTCGTCGCGATCGGCGTCCTCATCTGTCTCGGTTCGTACTTAGCGGGGCGCGCTCTGGCGCGGCGGTTGCTCGGGATTCCCGGTGTGAGCCCGGTGGCGAAGGACGCGGACGACGGCTATTTCGAGGCGCCGGGCGCGCGCCGCCTCGCCTGGCGACTCGCCGGTCCAGTGACCGCCTACCTGGTCGCGGTCGGCCTGGCTCTCCTATCGGTGCGCGCCGCCGGCGACAGGATCCTCACCACCCAGGTCGGCGTCGTGCCCGACGGACCCGCGGAGGCGGCCGGCCTTCAGGCCGGCGACCGCGTCGTCGCGGTGGGCGGCGTCGCGACCGCGACCTGGCGGGACGTGCAAGCGGATGTAGCCGCGGCCGGACCCGGGCATCCGGTCTCCGTATCGGTGCGACGAGACGGGGCCGAGCTGTCCCTGACCGTCACCACCAATGCGAGCGGACGAATCGGAATCTCGCCGCGGAGCGAAAGCGCGCCCACGCCGATCGGCCGCGCGCTGCGCAAGGCGATCCGGATGCCCATCACCACGGCCGTCCACACCGCGCGTTCGGAGTGGTCGCTGTTCTCAGGCGAACGAAAAGAAGATCTCATTGGGCCGGTCGGGATCGTGCGCGAGCTGTCGACCGAGGGCACGCGCCCGGGCGTCGGCACGCGATTCGCGCTCATGTTGCTCGCCTACCCCGCCGCGCTGG
The DNA here is from genome assembly GCA_937889515.1 of uncultured Myxococcales bacterium. Lineage (GTDB taxonomy): Bacteria > Myxococcota_A > Polyangia > Fen-1088 > Fen-1088 > JADGRB01. The sequence goes on from CALAOV010000333.1 coordinate 3,853, forward strand.
TCTGGCCGCTCACCCTGTTCGTCGAGCTCTTGCTGGCGCCGCGGCGGAGACGCCGGGGCGACGCCACGGGCTAGATCGCGCTCGGCGTCGGTTCGCAGATCCGCTTGCGCGTGCAGGTCTCGCCCTTTTCGCAGGGCGGATTGCAAAGGGGCTGACAGACCGACCCGTTGCACGCGAACCCCGGCGAGCAGGGTGGCGAGCAATCACCGGTCGGGGCGGCCGGGGCGGTCGACGCGGCCGGCTTGGTGGCCTCGGGCACCGAAGTCGCGCCGGTCGGCTTGGTTGCGACCGGGCTTTCCTTGCTCTGCCGCGCGAACGTCGCCGAAATGATGGTGTACCCGTTCATCATTCCTTCGTTGAAGGCGTACACGATGTCCGCGCCCGATTCGCACGCCTTGGCTCGCAGCTCGTTGATGCATGCGGTGCGCCCCTGGGTGTAGTGACAGCGCGCTTGCACCGAAGCCACATCCTCATAGGCGACGTTGGGCTTGGTCGACGGAAACACGGCAACCGGACATCCGGCGGGAAAGGCCGGATAGCTGCGCCCGATCGGGGTCACCTCGGAGGTCACACAAGCAAGACCTGCGACTGCCGAAGCGGCCACGATCGTCCACGCCCGCGCGGGTTTCATGGCCGAGAAGACTATGACGTTTGGGCGCAACGCACTAGATCAAGGTTGTTCGTATCCCCCCGCGTTTCGGCGCCAAATGACCTCCTTTCGAACGGTCCCACCGGCGTACACTGAGCCACGCCGATGGCAGCATCATCGCGGGGGTCGTGGCCCTGCGCGACATCTCCGAGCACAAGCTTAAGCAGGACCGGCTGCGCGCGATGTCGATGTCGGACGAGATGACCGGACTGCATAACCGCCGTGGGTTCCTGATGCTCGCCGAGCAGCACGCCCGGGTGGCGCAACGCGAAGGCGTGTCGTTCGCCGTCGTTTTTCTCGACGTGAACGGCCTCAAGACCATCAACGATACGCTCGGCCACGACGCCGGAGACCAATCGATCCGTTCCGCCGCGAAGGTGTTGCGCGCGACCCTCCGCGACTCCGACATCCTCTCGCACCTGGGTGGCGACGAGTTCGTCGTCCTGCTGGTCAATACCGATCCGGCCACCCACGACGCCATCGCGGCGCGCTTGCGCCAGGGGTTGATCGCGCACAACGCGGGCGAGGTACCGGCGCAGCATCTGTCGCTGAGCATCGGGATCTCCTTCTTCGATCCGGGACGTCCGTTACCGATCGCCGAGCTCATGGTGGAGGCGGATCGCCTGATGTACGCGGAAAAGCGCGAACGTCGGCGCGTAAGCGTCTGAAACGGCCCGCCGGAAACGATCAGCAGCGCCGGGAGTGGGGCTCGAAGCCACAAACCGCTTTCGCGTGCGCCGAGTGCGGAACCGGGAAGAAAGGCCCGGAATCGTCGGCGGAGAGCAGGTCGAGCGGAACCTCGGCTCCGTGCCGGTGTCCGTCGATTGTGAAGGCCGTCGAGGTTTGGCTCCCGGTTCTATCGGCCGTCCTGATGGTGGGCGGACATTCCTTCTGGCGTGCGGTCTCGGTCACGCCGGCCCCGGTCACCCCGGCGGTCATCCAGTTCGAGCCGCCCATTCCGCGCGTCACCGTCGGGCACGCGCCGGTGGTGTCGGACTACTGCGGACCCGTCCGGCCGCTTCCTCTGGAAGACTGGGAGAGGAACGTGCGCGCTCTCGCGCGCATGGCGTACCCCCCACGCGGTGGCGGAGCGGGGCGCCCGCGCGTCGGCCGTGAGGCCGCCCTCGCCCGAGAGGCCGCAACGCGGCAGGCCCGAGAGGGCGCAACGCGGCAGGAGCCACCACCGTCGCCGAGTTGCACCAAACGATTCCGGCGGCGGAACTGTGGTCATTTCGGCTGTTGGCCCGACCCAGGAGGGATTCGCTACATCAGAGACGACAGCGAGACCCTACTCGTGATGAATCCGATCTGTAACGGGCCCCGCCTGAGTCCTTAGTACGCGGACGGTACGTCCAACCTCGCTCGTGTCAGGCCGTCGGCCCAAGAAGCGGATTCCGATTTCTTAACGATTTCTCAGTGCCGGGAGTGGGGCTCGAACCCACAAGCCGCTTTCGCGGCAGCGGATTTTAAGTCCGCCGCGTTTACCATTTCGCCACCCCGGCTCTGCACTCAAATTACGCTGCTTTATTACTCTTCCCGGCCTTCCCCGAAACGGTCGTTAGCCAATCGGTTGGCCAATGGCCTCTATCGCTCAAAGCGATCGACCAGCGAACCCATCGCCTCACCCGGGCCCCGGGGACCAAGAAGGCCGTCTCGGCCATCGCGCCAACCTCAGGCGCCCGACAGCACGCACTTTGATCCGTTCCAGCACGCCGCGCCCGGGCAATTGCAGACCGAGACTTGATGGCTGGACGAGGGAGAGCAGCCACAGGCGCCGACGGCGCAGCTGTTCGGAAAATTGCTGGTGGATGCGCAACATAACGCCGTGCTGACCGTCCCGCCGCTCGCGGCGCAGGCATTGCCTGCGTCCGCTTCGCTTACATCGGTCGCGGCGTCTGCACCTCTGCCACCGCCGCTGCCCCCGGCAATGCCTCCCGCTTGACCTCCGGCGCCACCCGTCGTCCCCCCCAGGCCGCCCGCTCCGGCGTGCCCCGCGGCGCCTCCCGTGCCGCTGACTCCCGCTTGTCCCGCAGCCCCTCCCGATCCGGCGTGTCCGCCCGTTCCGGCAGTCCCAGTCCCGCTGCTGCCGCACCCAGAACCAGTCGCGAGTAGGCCTGCTGTAGCCAGACCGAGGGCGGTAGCAATGATTGCGCGGAGAGTGGTCTTTTCCATCTTCATCTATTTTCTTCTTAGCGGCGTTCGGGTGGAGTGACTCGATCGGGGCAGGAATACGCCTTAGGCTAGACGGCCGAGGACCGGCAGTTCTAGAAAAATCGGGCACATTCTAACGCCGTTGCGGCGGAAGCGTCGGTCAGACGGCGCAATCCACGCTGCTGCGCAGCCCGCCCGAGCGCGTGTAATCTCCAGGCATGTTCGTCTTGGGAATCGCCGGGGGCACCGGGTCCGGCAAGACCACCGTCG
>CALAOV010000334.1 GCA_937889515.1 uncultured Myxococcales bacterium
GTGTCGCGAGATGAGAGGAGAGAGGCCCATCGGGCCGCAGCCGATCCGACCGGCGCGGGACGGATCCGCCGCGGCGTCTCCCGCCTCTTCGGCGAGCTCGGCCGCTTCGGCCTGCAGGGATCGCTGGCCTGCGCGATCTTCTTCGCGTTCTTTCTCTCGCAGGTCATCGTGCCGGCGCTGTCGACGCACCTGTCTTTCAAGCCCGTGCTCGAGTCGTACGCCAAGTTCGCGCACAACGGCGAGAAGATCGGCCGCTATCGGGTCGAGGGACATGGCTCGACCTTCTACGGCAAGGAGACGCTGGTCGATCTACCTTCGCAGGATCGGGTGGTCTCGTTCCTGCGCGACCGCGAGCGGGTCTTCGCCCTGGTGGCCGCCGACGAGCTGGCGGCGCTCGACGCCGCGCTCAAGCAAGCGCAGGTCCCCTACTACGCGGTCGACGCTTCCTCGTCCCGGTTCTTGCTGCTCTCCAACCAGCTCGCCCCCGGCCAGCGCGACGACAATCCCCTCCTCAAGGACGTCTGGATGCCGCCGGTCGCGGCCAACCCGACAGCTGCGCCGGCGCAAGCGACCCAGGCAAGCCAGGCGGCCCCGACGGCACCGACGTCGAACGACAAGCCCCCCTGGTCCTGGCGGCTGCCGGTCACGGCCACCTTCGGCGACGCCATCCAGCTGGTGGGGGCCGATTTCCCGACCACGGTCCATCGGCCGGGAAAGATTCCACTCGACCTCTACTTCAAGGTCAAGACGCGGCCGCCGGGCGGCTTCAAGATCTTCGTCCACTTCGATGGGCCCGCCGCGCCGCGCGTCATCGGCGACCACGATCCGGTGAACCACGCCTTCCCGACCGGGTTCTGGTTACCCGGCGAGTACGTGCGCGATCACTCCGAGACGGACGTCCCCCTCATGACCACCCCCGCCGGGACCTACGTGGTCTACATCGGCTTCTGGCCGGGCGGCGAAGGCAAGCGGCTCAAGATCACCGAAGGACCCAACGACGGCGCGGATCGCGTTCGCCTCGGCACCCTCGAGATCAAGTAGACTCGCGACAACGGGGATTGACATGACACGGCGAGGTAAAGATCGGCGTCGGCGGGAGGTAACCGTTCCCGCGGAACGCGACCGGCGTCGCACCGGCGCCGACCGACGCGTCCACACCCGCGTCATGGTCGATCTCGAGGTCGACTACAAGAGCGCCGACAATTTTCTCTTCGCGTACATCACCGATATCAGCGCGATGGGGATCTTCATCCGCACCAACGCGCCCGAGGCGCCGGGGACCCGGCTGAACCTGGCCTTCACGCCCCCCGGCGGCCCGCAGCTCAACCTGGAAGGGCGCGTGATGTGGGTGAACCCGTTCCGGCCGGGCAGCTACGACAACATCAACCCGGGCATGGGCGTGCAGTTCGTCGATCTGACGCCGCAGCAGCGGGAGCAGATCGTGAACCTCGTCCGGACCTTCGCCTATCTTTCAGACGACGAAGAGCCTAAAGGCAACAGCTAGGACGGGCCTCGGGTCGCGGGGCTGCTAGACTGTCGCGCCTCGTGAGCCGCAAGGAAACGACACCGATCAGCCGCAGCAAGCGCGGCGCCGACGAGCCCGAGTTCATCGTGGTGCGCGGCGCGCGCGAGCACAACCTGGCCATCGACGAGCTCAAGATCCCGAAACGCGAGCTGGTGGTCTTCACCGGCGTATCGGGATCGGGAAAATCGTCGCTGGCGTTCGACACGCTCTACGCCGAAGGGCAGCGCCGCTACGTCGAGTCGCTGTCGTCGTACGCGCGGCAGTTCCTGGGGCAGATGGAGAAGCCCAAGTACGAGCAGCTCCGCGGGCTGTCGCCCACCATCGCCATCGAGCAGAAGTCGGCCTCGTCGAACCCGCGCTCGACGGTGGGGACGGTCACCGAGATCTACGACTACCTGCGCGTCCTCTACGCGCGCGCGGGCGAGCAGCGCTGTCACCTGTGCGGCGGCGAGGTCTCGGCCCGCTCTGCCGCCGAGATCGTCGACGAGCTGCTGACGCTGCCGCCGAAGACGCGGGCGACGCTCATGGCGCGCAAGTCGGAGAACCGCAAGGGCGAGTTCCGCGAGGTCTTCGAAGAGGCCCGCAAGGCAGGCTTCGCGCGGGTGCGGATCAACGGCCTCATCCAGCGCCTCGAAGACGTCACCGCGCTCGACAAGAAGAAGAAACACACCATCGAGATCGTGATCGATCGGCTGAGCATCGACTCGGGCGATCGGTCACGCCTCACCGATTCGGTCGAGACCGCGATGAAGGTGGGCGCCGGCTCGGTGCTGGTGGCCGTCGAGGGCGAGCCGCGCGAGCGGGCCTACAGCGAGTCGCGGGCCTGCCCGGACTGCGGCGTGGGGCTGCCCGAGCTGTCGCCGCAATCCTTCTCGTTCAACAGCCCCCTCGGCATGTGCGTCGACTGCAACGGCCTCGGATCTAGCCTGGAGATCGATCCCGACCTGATCGTCCCCGACGGCAACCGGTCGATCAGCGAAGGCGCCATCGAGCCCTGGGGCGATCGCGCCGGCCGCGACCACGGCTGGACCGCCAACGTCGCGGCCGCCGTCTCGCGCGAGTTCGGCATCCCGCTCGACAAGCCCTGGAAGAGCCTGACGCCGCGCCAGCGCGAGGTGATCCTCTACGGCGCGGGCGACAAGCGGGTCAAGGTCACCTGGAACGGCAAGCACGGCGGCGGCTCCTGGGCGATGCGGTTCGCCGGCGTCGTCAACACGATGACCAAGCGGATGCAGGAGACGACCTCCGAAGTGACCCGCCAGTGGTACGGGCGTTACTTCCGCGATCAGATCTGCCGGGCCTGCAACGGCCAGCGGCTGCGCCCCGAATCGCGCGCGGTGATCCTGGCCGAGCGAAGCCTGGTCGACGTGACCGCCATGACCGTCGCGGGCGCGTCCCAGCACTTCGCGAGCCTGGGGCTCAAGGGCGCGCGCGCGCAGATCGCGGCCGAGATCCTGAAAGAGGTGAACGCGCGGCTCGGCTTCCTGCTCGACGTCGGGCTCGAGTACCTGACGCTCGACCGCTCGGCGGCGACGCTGTCGGGCGGCGAGGCGCAACGGATTCGCCTGGCGTCGCAGCTCGGATCGGAGCTGTCGGGCGTCATGTACGTCCTCGACGAGCCGTCGATCGGCCTGCACCAGCGCGACAACCTGCGGCTCATCGCGACGCTGCGGCGGCTGCGCGATCTGGGCAACAGCGTGATCGTGGTCGAGCACGACGCCGAGACCATCGAGTCGGCCGACTACGTGGTCGACTTCGGCCCTGGCGCCGGGCGCCTGGGCGGGCGGGTGGTCGCCGAAGGGTCGGTCGAGGATCTCAAGGCCAGCAAGGCCTCGCTGACCGGCAAGTTCCTGGCCGGCACCGAGCGGATCGAGATCCCGCGCGAGCGGCGCAAGCCGAAGGGATTCATCACCGTCAAGGGCGCGCGCGAGCACAACCTCAAGAACATCGACGTCGCGTTTCCGCTCGGCGTGCTGGTGGCGGTGACGGGCGTCTCGGGCGCCGGCAAGTCGTCCCTCATCAACGGCATCCTGCAGCCGGCGCTGCGGCGCAAGCTGCTGGGCAGCTTCGATCAGGTCGGTCGCCACGCGGGCCTGACCGGCATCGACGCCATCGACAAGGTGATCGACATCGACCAGAAGCCCATCGGCCGCACGCCGCGCTCGAACCCGGCGACCTACACCAAGGCTTTCGACGCCATCCGCGAGGTCTTCGCGCAGACGCCGGAGGCACGGGCGTCGGGTTATTTGCCCGGGCGATTCTCCTTCAACGTGCGCGGCGGGCGCTGCGAAGCCTGCGAGGGCGACGGCGTGCGCCAGGTCGAGATGCACTTCCTGCCGGACGTCTACGTCACCTGCGAGGTCTGTCGCGGTCGCCGCTACAACGAAGCCACGCTGCGCGTGAAGTGGAAGGATCGCAGCATCGCCGACCTGCTCGAGACCTCGGTCTCCGAGGCGCTGGGGCTGTTCGAGCACCACCGGCAGCTGCGCGGAATCCTGCAGACGCTGGAAGACGTCGGCCTCGGCTACATCGCCCTCGGACAGTCGGCGACCACGCTGTCGGGGGGCGAGGCGCAGCGAATCAAGCTGTCGCGCGAGCTGGCCAAACGCGACACCGGCCGGACGCTGTATCTGCTCGACGAGCCGACCACCGGCCTGCACTTCGACGACGTCCGCAAGCTCATGACCGTCCTGGCCCGCCTGGTCGCCTCGGGCAACACGGTGCTCGTGATCGAGCACAACCTCGACGTCGTGAAGACCGCCGACTACGTGATCGACCTCGGCCCCGAGGGGGGCGCGCGCGGCGGCCAGGTGGTGGCGGCCGGAACCCCCGAAGAGGTGGCCCGCGTGGCCGGCTCCTACACCGGCCAGTTCCTGGCGCCGCTCCTCGGCATCCGCCGCGCGCGGGCCACGACCGCGGCCTAGCAACGCGCATCGAGCGCGCTACAGATCTTCCATCGTCTTGACCAGCTCGGCGACAAAGTGTCGCCGGATCTCGATCAGCGACGAATGCGAGACCGGTTGTAGCACCGGGATCACCTCGCCGTCCGGACCGATGATTCCTCCTTCGACCGAGTCGGGATCGAACACGAACACCTGAGGTGGTGGAATTGGCGCGGGCGATTGCGGCGTCAGCGGTTTCGCGGATGCCGGCGGCTTCGCAGCAGGCGGCGGGGTCACCGGACGAGACTCCGCTGCGATGACCCGCGTGCGCGCGAAGTGCTTGCCCGGCGTCGCCCTTTCATCCGCGGGTGGCCCGCCGCGGTGCACGCGCACCGGCGCGAGTCCCGGCGCTTCCGCGGCGATGAGCACCAGCCCCAGCGCCGTAGCGTGCACGCCCGGCAACACGAACACGGCGCGGAGTCCGCCGAGCTTGGATCTCAACACGGCCAATGCGCGGTGAACCCGCGTCCGCGCCGTGACCGGCGGCGTCCCCAGGCGCGCCGCCACCTCGTCGAACGGCAGCTCTGCATGGAACCGCGCCAACGCCGCCCGCCGTTGCGGACGCGGCAGAGCCGCCAGCGCCCGCCGCACCATCCCCCGCCGCTCGCGCCCGAGCAGCGCCGCCTCCGGATCTGGCAGCGCCACCGGCGGCTCGATCTCCGACGCCAGCTCCCCGCGCCGACTCTCCACCCGCCAGCGGTCGATCACAGCATTCCGGCCCACCCGCTCGAGCCAGGCCGCCGGCCGCCGCGCCTCGCCGCTGGCCTCCAGCGCCGCCACCGCCAGATCCTGCGCCAGGTCCTCGCCCGCATCGCTCGCCCCACCCCGCCCCTGCCGCGCCGCGATCCCTCTCGCTTCGAGCCAAGTCGTCCGATTCATGCTCATCACCTCAATGTGATCGACGAGCCAAACCCGATTCCGTTCCCCGATCGTACCAGCTTTGAGGTGTGCCTCACCACTGCGGACAGTACCCACGCGAGGGCAGCGCGGCTTTGCCGCGATGCGCGAGGGGGGACCGGGGGGCGAGAGCGGCAGCGAGCCGCCCCCCGTAAAATGGAAAAATGCTTCTCGCCCGAGCCGTCCGTAAGCCGGGTTTTGTTCCGGCGTTGCCGCCGGTGATGGTCATTCCTCTGGGCCGCCCGTTACCGAACGGCTCGTGCGACCAACTCGGGATCGAATCGACGCGGGCCACGCCGGCGAGACAACCCTTGCGGGCTCCCTCGCGATCCCGGACCGGTCTTGCTCCAGGTGGGGTTTGCCTTGCCCCCCTCGTCACCGAGGGGGCGGTGCGCTCTTACCGCACCGTTTCACCCTTACCGGTCGCCTTGCGACGACCGGCGGTTTGTTTTCTGTTGCACTGTCCTTCGAGTCACCCCGACTGGCCGTTAGCCAGCACCCTGCCCTGCGGAGCCCGGACTTTCCTCGACGGGCACCCGAAGGGCCCGCCGCGACCACCTGTCCGGCTCGAGCGAGAAGCGGGACGACTATACCAGCACCGCGCCTCAGCCGGGTGGGCTGGCGACGGGCTGGTCCTTCATCAGATCTTCCCAGTAGATGATCCGACGACAGGAAGGACAGGTCTCGATGGTCTGCCCGCGCTGCAGCACGTTGTACAGCTGCGGCGGGATGTTCATGTTGCAGCCCTGGCAGGTCCCGTCGCGGACGCTGACCACGGCCAGGCCCCGGCGCATGCGGATGGTCGCGTATCGCTTCAGCACCTCCGGGTTCACCCCGGCCGCCAGCTTGTCGCGCTCGGTGCGCAGGGTGGCGATCTGAGCTTCGATCTCCCCCATGCGAACCTGCGCCGCCTCGGCGTCCTTGGCGATCGAGACCTTCAGCGCCTCGACGTCGTTCGAGCGGTCCGACAGAAGCTTCTTCTTCGCGTCGACGGCGCCGACCAGCTTGGTGATCTCCCCCTCGCGGGAGGTCAGACCTTCCCGGCGTTGTTCGATCTCCTTTTGCGCCGCCATGTACTCTTTCGAGTTCTTGGCCTGGGCCAGCTTGTGCTTGGCGCCGGCCACCTGCACCTCGTCGTCGGTGAGGAGGCCCTTCTGCTCGCCGTAATACTTCTCGGCCTCCGACAGCGCTTGCCGCTCGGTTCCTAGAAGTCCTTCCACACGGGCGAGGTCGTTCTGGGTCGCCGCCAGCTTCAGTGGGATGGCCTTGAGCGAGTTCTCTAGCTCCTGAATTTTTGCGTCGTGGGTTTGTAGCTCTTCGAGTCGCTTAAGCTGGTCGCGCAATGCGTTCCTCCATATGGACCGGAAGGGCCGACGTGCCCGTCGAATCGAGAGTGGGCCCACCTGGATTCGAACCAGGGACCAGGCGGTTATGAGCCGCCAGCTCTGACCGCTGAGCTATGGGCCCAGCCTTGTACGGAAACGCCGTGTACAAAGAAAATTGAATCTACACTGCGCTTCGTCGACTGTCGAGCCGATCCCCGACGGTGAGTCAGAACGCTCGGCCGGCGCCCCGGCGGGTACCTCGGCTGCGCGGCCCCCGGACCCGCTCGGTGACCAGGGCCAGCGCCAGCAACAGGAGGGAGAGCCCGCCCGGCCCACCGCCGCCGCTGGCGCAATGACAGCCCGAGCTGGCCGGTGGCGGCGGCGCGACCGTCCCGGCGTCCAGCAGGGCGCCGGCGCAGACGTTCGCGCTCCAGACCGCCTGCATCTCCTCGTAGTTGCAGGTGTTGGCGCAGGTCGCCTGGGCGCAAGACTTGATGCCCCGAACCTTGTCGTAGGTCATGAGCGGCGTCACGGTGGCGCCCTCATCGGTGGAGCTGGCCAGCGCCCAGTCGTCGACGTAGTTCTCCCCCGAGAGATAGAGGGTCGACTGGCCCCCGGAGACCCGCTCGGCCAGGCCGACGATGTGGGGCTGCGGGCTCAGGGTCCAGGGGACAAAGCTCTTGCCTCCGTCGGTCGAGCGGTAGCCCGCGCCGCTGGCGCCCCCGCCGTCGCCTGTGAAGTTGACCCGCGCGCCGACCAGGACGGTCCCGCTGGCCAGGCGCGCGAACGCGGTCGCCGAGCCTTTCGCGATGGTGAGCGGCACGGAGAAGGTCATCCCACCGTCCCGGGTGACCGCCACGCTCTCGGCGCCGGAGGCGATCACGCGCAGGTAGAGCAGGTTGGGGTCGGCCGGATCGACGGCGAAGATCCGGACCATGTTGGGCCCCAGCGCGGCCTGGGCATCGAAGGTGGTCCAATTGACCCCACCGTCGGCGGAGCGGACCAGGACCGGATCGCGCCCGGTGGTGAGGGTGAGGTAGTACGCCAGGTAGATGACCTTGGGATCGGTGCGGGCGATCTCGATCCCCACGATGGCGGCTCCGGCCGGCGCCGTGAAGAGGGACGTCGAACCGAAGGTGGTGCCGCCGTCCATCGACTCGTAGAGCGACGCCGGCCCGACATCGCCGGCGTCGTCCGTCGCCGCGGCGGCCGCCAGCACCCGATTCGGGTTGGTCGGATCGGGGAAGAAGTCGGTCACGGTTTCACCGGACAGCGCACCGGTGGCCAGCTTCCAGCTGCAGGTCTCGTCGTCGGAGAAGGCCAGTCCCGCCTGCGGCTGAGGTGACAGCGCGTAGAACCGATCGCCGGGCGAACCGGAGGCAGCCTCCGGCGCGCCCACGGCGTAGATGTTCGCCATCGAGGTCACCAGCTGTTCGCAGGTCCAGACCCAAGTTGCGCCGCCGTCGTCCGAGAGGATGAGCCCGAAGTTGGTGCCGAGGACGATCTCCTGCGGCTTGTCGGCCGGCAGCATGATTCCGAGCGAGCCGGGCAGCGCCCCGTCGGCGCGCGCGGGCCGGGCCAGCCCCGGGAAAATCCCGCTTAGCACGCCCAGGCCGACCAGGGCGCCCAAGCGCGCACCGCAGGCCAGGCCGCTTAGGACGACCACCGGCGCGACACGGCTAGGGCGCCGGCGGCGCTCGGCTCGCTTTACCCTGGGGAGCCCGGATGGATTCGTGCCATGATGCCGCGCCCAAAGACGAGATGACCTCGAGTCTCGTCGGCGCCCCGTACCCCCGGCGATGCTCAAGATACAGTTCGACACGTTTACCCTGGCCAACGGTCTGACGGTGATACTTCACCCGGATCGATCGAGCCCGCTCGTCGCCGTTGACCTATGGTACCACGTCGGTTCCAAGGACGAATCGCCCGGCCGCACCGGCTTCGCGCACCTATTCGAGCACCTGATGTTCATGGGCTCGCGCAACGCCCCCTACCCGGCCTTCGACGCGATCATGGAGAGCTGGGGCGGCCACAACAACGGGACCACCAGCAACGACCGGACGAATTACTACGAGATCGGGCCGCGCAACTTGCTGGAGACCTTTCTCTGGCTGGAGGCCGATCGCCTGGCGACCTTGCCGGACGTCATCACCGAGGAAGAGCTGGAAAAGCAGCGCAAGGTGGTGCTCAACGAACGGCGCCAGTCCTATGAGAACCGCCCCTACGGCCGCGCCGAGCTGGCCATCTCGGAGGCGATGTACCTCCCCGACCATCCCTACCATTGGCCGACCATCGGGTCGCAAGCCGACGTCGAGGCGGCGACCGTGGCCGACGTTCGCGCCTTCTTCGACCGATTCTACCGGCCGTCCAACGCCAGCCTGGTCGTGGCGGGCGATTTCGATCTCGCCGAGGGACGCGCCCTGGTCGAACGCTATTTTGGCTGGCAGCGGCGGCGCGAGCCGCCGGCGCGCGCCGCCCGCCCCATCGAGCCGCGCCTGCCCGCCGACATCGAGATGACCCTGACCGATCGGGTCCAGCTCCCGCGGCTGCGGCTGGCCTGGCATGCCCCCGCGCTGTTCGCGCCGGACGACGCCGACCTGGATCTGGCGGCCCACGTCCTGGGCGGTGGAAAATCGAGCCGGCTCTACCGCGCCCTGGTCTTCGAACGGCGGATCGCCCAGGATGTCTTCGCCTACCAGGGATCCCAGATCCTGAGCAGCTTGTTCCAGGCCGGCGCGACCGCCAAACCGGGACACGACCTGGACGAGATCGGCGCGGCGATGGACGCCGAGCTCTCCCGCTTCGCGGCCGAGGGCCCGACAGAGGCGGAGATGGAGCGCGCCCGCAACACGCACCTGGCCGACTTCTACAAAGGTCTCGACTATCTGCAGACCCGGGCCGATCTGCTCAACCACTACCAGCACCTGCTGGGCGATCCGGACGGCGTGGGGCGCGACCTCGCCCGCTACAGCCAGGCGACGCGCGAGTCGGTCCGCGCCGCGTTCGCCCGCGCGTTGGCTGGAAATCGTCTGGCGCTGCGAACCGTGCCCGAACCGGTGGCCGCATGATCGAGACGCCTGCTGGGATGGCGACGGCGCCCGTCGTCGGCCCGCTGCCGACGGTGATCCCGCCCCAGGCCACCCAATCCGAGCTGGCGAGCGGGCTGGAGGTGGTGCTGGTGCCCCGCCAAGTGGCGCCGATCGTTTCGGCGGCGCTCATGATCCGCAGTGGCGCGGGCATCGACCTGCCGGAAAAGGCGGGCCTCGCCTCGCTCACCGCCGAGATGCTGGACGAGGGAGCGGGCGCGCGCGACGCGCTGGGCATCGCCGAGGAGCTCGAACGGCTGGGAGCCGATCTCTGGCTCGGCAGCGGGCGGGACGGTTCGCAACTGTCGCTGCAGGCACCGCGTGAGACGTTCTCCGAAGCCCTGGACATCGCCGCCGACGTCCTCATCCGCCCGCGCCTGCACGCCGCGGACTGGGAGCGGGTCCTGAGCGATCGCCGGACCGCCTGCGTGCAGCGCCGCGACCAACCCGAAGCCGTGGTGAGCGTCGTCTCCGATCGCGTGCTCTTCGGCGACGATCACCCCTATGGGCGTCCGGCCGATGGCCTCGAGCGCACCCTCGAACGGCTCACGCTCGACGACGTGCGGGCCTTTCACGCGGCCCACTGGCGTCCCAACCACGCGTACCTGGTGGTCGCCGGCGACTTCGACGAATCCGCGCTGCGCACCCGCCTCGATACGGTCCTCGCCGACTGGCGACCCGCGCCGGTCCCCGCCGCGCCGCCACCGCCGCCCTGGCCGAAGCGCCCGCGCCTGGTCATCGTCGATCGGCCGGGGGCGCCCCAGAGCGTGGTGCGTCTGGTCGCGCCCGGAACCGACCGCCTCTCGATCGACCGGTCGGGGTTGGCCATGTTGAATGCGATCCTGGGTGGCAGCTTCACGAGCCGCCTCAACTTCAATCTGCGCGAGAAGAACGGCTTCACCTACGGCGCCTCGTCGAGCTTCGCGTTCCTGCACCATCCGGGGAGCTTCGCGGCCCGCTCGGCGGTCTTCGCCGAATCGACGGCGCCGGCGGTGCGCGAGATGCTCGCCGAAATTGCCGGCCTGCGCGAGCGGCCGGTCACGGCCGACGAGCTGGCCAAGGCGCGCGCCACGTTGCTGATGCGCGTCGCCGAGGGATTGGCGACCACCGGCGGCATCGCGGCGACCTTCGGCGAGATCGGCCTTTACGATCTCCCGCTCGACGAACCGCTGCGCTTCGCCGCGGCCCTCGAGCGCGCCACCGCCGAGGATCTCCTGGCGCTCGCCACGCGCTACATCGATCCCGACGCGGCCAGCATCGTCATCGTCGGCGATCGCGCCGCCATCGAGCCCGGGCTGCGCGAGCTGGGCCTACCCGCCGCCGTCGTCTACGACGCCGACGGCGATAAAATTCCGATCCTCTAGCACACGGCTTGTTTGAGGAGGGTCTGCCGGAGCTTGTGGCGGGCGCGCATCAGGCGCGTGCCGACGGTGGAGCGGGGAATCGTCAGCCGGTCGGCGATCTCGTCGTAGCTGCAGTTGTCGATGAGGCGCATCTCGTAGACCTCGCGGAACGGGCGCTCGAGGCCGGCGAGCGCGGCGCTGATCTGCTCCTGCGTGATGGTCTCCCAGATCTCCGGCACGTAGGGCTCGGGGCCCGCGATCTCGTGCTCGTCCAGGCAGAGCGCGCGCGGCTCCCGCCCCAGCCGCCGGCAACGGTCCAAGAACAGGTTGTACATGATGGTCATCAGCCAGTGCCGGAGGTTAGTCCCCGGCTGAAAGCTGGCCTTTCCACGCAGCGCCCGTTCGTAGGTGTCCTGCACCAGGTCGAGCGCGTCCGCCCGGCTGCGCAGAAGCCGCATCGCCCGTGCATAGAGCACGTTTTCATACCGCGAGGCCATCTCATCCGTCTGCATGCCGGGCTACTAAGGCAACGGCTGTGCCATAGGTAACAGCAAGTAACTATTGGTCTATCATCGGACACCTCCGCTCAAGTTGTGCCGAGTTGCACAAGTTGTGCAACTGCAGCTTGCGAAGATGGGGGTCCGGTCGACATACTGGCCGGCGAGACGATGCGCGGACGGACTACCATCGTCGCGACTCAGCCCGATGAAGGCGAGGCCATCGGCGCCTTCCTGCTGGTGGTCGGGCGCGACGCGTACGCCACCTACAACCTCCCGGCGTCGGGAACGCTCACCATCGGCCGCGGCGAGACCAACGCCGTGCGCATCGACGATCCGCTGGCCTCGCGCGCGCACGCCTGCCTCCACGTGGGGGACCAGATGTTCCTCGAAGATCTTGGTAGCGTGAACGGGACACGCATCAAGGACCAATCGGTCAAGCAGGGCGACCAGGTGCCGCTCAGCATCGGCGACACGGTTCAGATCGGCTCCACCGTCCTCATCGTGCAGCGGCGCACCACCACGGCGGATGTGATGCGGCCCGAGACCCTGCGGGACCAAGGGCTGCCGGTGCCGGAAGGCCCCTTTCGCGGCGGCGAGGCGATGCAGCGGGTGCACGAGCTGGCAGAGCGCGCCGCCGCGGGAACGATCAACGTCCTCATCGCCGGCGAGACCGGCGTGGGGAAGGAGCTCCTCGCCGAGGCGGTGCACCGGGCCTCGCCGCGCCGCGAGGGGCCCTACGTCTGCCTCAACTGCGCCGCGCTGTCGGAGAGTCTCCTCGAGAGCGAGCTCTTCGGCCACGAGCGGGGCGCCTTCACCGGCGCGGTTCAAGCCAAGCCCGGCCTGCTGGAGACGGCGGCCAGCGGCACGTTGTTCCTCGACGAGGTGGGCGAGCTACCGCTGGCGACGCAGGCCAAGCTCCTGCGTGTCATCGAGACCCGCCTGGTGACCCGCCTCGGGAGCGTGCGGCCCCACCGGATCGACGTCCGTTTCATCGCGGCGACCAACCGCGACCTCGAGGCCGAGGTGGCGCGCGGGGCGTTCCGACAGGATCTCTACTTCCGGTTGAACGGCATCACACTGACGATCCCGCCCTTGCGGTTGCGAAGCGACGAGATCCGCCATCTGGCCGACACGTTCGTCCGGCAGATCTGCCGCGACCTCGGACGGGTGCCCCCGATCATCCCGTCGCAGATCATCACGCTCCTCGAAAGCTATGCCTGGCCAGGGAACATCCGCGAGCTCAAGAACATGATCGAACGGGCGGTGCTGCTCTGCGCCGGGTCGGTCATCGGACAGGAGCATCTGCCGCTCGACAAGCTGATGCCGTCGGCCTCTTCGGGCAGAACGCCGCCCCCGCGGATCGATACCCAGGAGATGACGGCGCCCACCGAGCGCGACCGCATCATGACCGCGCTGGCCGCCTGCGCGGGAAACCAGAGCCGCGCCGCGAAGCTGCTGGGCATTCCGCGCCGCACCTTCGTCTCGAAGCTCGACGCCTACCAGATCCCGCGACCGAAGAAGTCGCTCTGAGCCCGGCTCAGATCTTGAGGCGCAGGGCGACGCCCAGATCGACGACCGGGTAGTCGGTCGAGCCGCCCGAGCCGAGGAAGGACCCGAAGGGGAATCGAAACTCGCCGCCGCCGTGGCCATAATGCACGCCCGCGAACGCCTCGAACGATAGGTGGGTGAGCAACGTGACGGAATAGTCGAGCCGAGTGATGAACGAGCGGTCGGAGAGATTTGCCAACGTCGAGAGCGTGAAGGTGGTGTAGTTCCAGGAGTACGGCGCGGGCAAGGAGACGTACGCCGCGCCGTACTGCTGGCCAAGATAGAAGAACGGTATCAACGCCGAGTTCATGCTGGTGATGGCTTGCTGAATCACCTGTGAGTACATCGACGGGCTGGTGTAACCCGGGTGGTTGTAGAAATACTCGACGCCGGCCGTCCACAGGTCGTTGTCGTTGTACTTGCGGGAGTAGGTGACCCCACCGACCGCCTGTGTCTCATAGCCGGAGAAGGTACTCACGAAGCTCATGCTCGGGTCCGGGCCCGTAAAGACGTGCTCGAAGTCGTCGCCGGGGCGGAGAGCGACGTCGGCATAGACGTCGAAGTCTCCGATTCCGGTCGAGACATCGAGTCCGTAGCGTGGGTTGTGGTCGCGACGCAGATAGGTGTCGAGCCCCACTTCGACGCCGGCCAAGATGAACTCGACCCGGAAGGCCCCCGCTACCTGCCGGAGCGTCGGCGTCGCCGCGTTGGGGTCTTCGGCGACGGCGAACCCGTAAAAGTTCCACCCCTTCTCTTCCCAAGGGATGTTCAGCTTGAGCATGGTAGTTCCGGGGCGCGCATCGAAGACGTCCAGAGGGTTGCGGCGGACCGGGTGGAGGTAGTCGGTGGGTTGCCAGAAGTGACCGGTGCCCCAGCGCACATGCTGCTTGCCCGCGGTGACGAACACGTGCTCGAGGAGGTCGAATCGGATCCACATCTGATCGAGGAGGGAGGCTGGCCCCCGCGTCGTGCTGAAGGTCGAGAACCCCGTCGGGGTGGTGCCGGCCGCCGCGCCGCTCGTCGGGCTGAGGTCGGGCATGCTGCCGTTTGGTATCAGCGTCGGATCGTAGCTCATGCGGCCCAGGATGAAGGCGCGCACGCGCGGGTTGGGACGCGCGTCCAGATAGACGTCGAGCAGGCTCGGGGCCCCGAACGACCAAGCGCTTGGATATTGACCAGACGAAGCGGTCGACTGGGCGCGTAGGTAGAGCTGGCCGCCGATCTGGAGCGGGTTCTCTGGCGCCACGTAGTCGGCCAGGAACTTGGCGTCGCCGGTGGTCCCGAGCACGGCGAGACCATTGCAGCCATAGGCAAGCAGCCAG
>CALAOV010000335.1 GCA_937889515.1 uncultured Myxococcales bacterium
CGCTGCCGAAGAACAGGAAGAAGACCTGGCGGTTGTCGAGGCGCACCTCGATCTTCTCTCGCCAGCGTTCCACGCCGGCCAGGCCGCCGGCGTTTCCGCCGTGCCGATCGACGTCCCCCAGCGCCGGTCCATCCATGATTGCCTCCGCAGTGTAACGCACGCTCATGAATCGTCTTCTTTCGTGGTGGTTGGCGGCCGGGGCATCGATTCGGGAGCCGAGACGCCCAGCAGGCCCAGGGCGTTTCGCATGACCTGGGCGATGGCGTCGATCCAGTAGAGGCGGGCGGCGGTCTTGCGCCAGTCCCAGGTCGCCTGCCAGTCGCCGGTGCGGTGCCGCTCCTGGGGCAGGATCGTGTCGTCGTGGACCTTCTGCAGCTGGGTGTAGTAGCTCTGGAACTCGCCGGCCAGGTCGGCGACGTAGGTGGTAAGGCGGTGGGGCTCGCGGGCGGCGGCCGCGTCGGCCACGAAGTCGGGAAACTCGGCCAGCCGACGCAGGATCGCCAGCTCCTCGGGCAAGGCCAGCTCGGCCGCCAGCTCCGGCGACAGCGGCGGCCGCTGCGGCGCGTCCATCTCGACCGCCCGGCGCCGGATCGCGGCGCAGCGCGCGTGGCCGTACTGGACGTAGTACACGGGGTTATCGAGCGACTGCCGCTTGGCCAGCTCCAGATCGAACTCGAGCGGCGTGTCGTGCCGCCGCATCAGATAGAAATATCGGGTCGCGTCCCGCCCCACCTCGCTCACCACCTCGTCGAGGGTCACAAACTCCCCCTCCCGCTTCCCCATCGCCACCGGCTTGCCGTCGCGCAGGAGGCTCACGATCTGAATCAGGATCACCCGCAGGCGGGCGGGATCCTCACCGAAGGCCTTGAGCGCCGCCTGCATGCGCGCGATGTGCCCATGGTGATCGGCGCCCCAGATGTCGCACAGCTCGTCGAACCCACGCGCCAGCTTCTTGCGGTGGTAGGCGATGTCGGCCAGCAGATAGGTCGGAAGGCCGTCGGACTTCACCACCACCCGATCCTTGTCGTCGCCCCACAGCGCGGTGGTCTTGAGCCACACGGCGTCGTCGTGCCGATCGATGAACCCCTTGGCGTCGAGGGCGGCCAGCGTCTCGGCCACGTCGCCCGCCTCGTGCAGCGCGCGCTCGCTCTGCCAGACGTCGAAGGCGACGTCGAATCGTTCCAGCGTCGCGCGGATGATCCCCAGCGATTCGGCGATCGCGAAGCTGCGAATCGGCTCGATGTCCGACGGCGGCGCGGCGCCCACCCAGCGCGCCCCATCGCGGGCGAAGAGCGTGCGGCCGAAGTCGCGCACGTAGTCGCCCTTGTAGCCGTTTTCGGGGAACGGGACCGTGGGAACGGCCGGATCCGCGGCTCGCGCCGTCTCCATGTAGCGGGCCCAGACCGACTGCGCCAGCATATGCACCTGGTTGCCGGCGTCGTTGACGTAGAACTCGCTGGTGACCGGGTAACCGGCGAAACGCAGCAGGCGCGCCAGCGCGTCCCCGACGGCGGCGTGACGACCGTGGGCGACGTGCATCGGTCCGGTCGGGTTGGCAGACAGATACTCGAGGAGGATCTTCGGTGCGGTTCGGGTCGGCGCGCGTCCCCAATCGTCGCCGGCGGCCAGGATCTCGGCCAGGGTCTCCTGCCAGAACACCGGCGCGAGCCGCACGTTGATGAACCCCGGACCCGCCACGCTGGCCTCGACGATCGGGGAGCTTCCACCGCGCGGCAGCCGCGCCACGATGGCCTCGGCCACCACCCGCGGGGCCTTGCCGGCCGGCTTGGCCAGGGCCAGCGCGATGTTGGAGGCGAAGTCGCCGTGCTCGGCCCGCTTGGCGCGTTCGACGGAGATGGCCTCGGGCGCGACGGCGCCGACCACCCCCTCGGCGACCAGCTCGCCTACCGCTTTGGCGAGAATTTCGCGGACGGTTTCCCGCGCACTGAACGGCCGCACGTGTTTCACCTACATGTAGTTTCTATGCATACCCGAGCGGCGTCAAGTTCCCGCCGGCCCGAAGCGGTCACTGAATCGGGAAAATGCCGCCGCTGGCGGTGTAGTCCTGGAAGATCGGCTGCAGGCCGGTCGCCGGACCAACCGACGAGGTGAAGCCCACGGGATTGATCCGGAGCAGCTGGCCCCGGGTCGGTCCCCCACCCTGCGCGCGTCCCAGCCGGCGCTGGTCGACGACGAATAGATAGGGTTGCTCATTGATGGGCGGTGTCATGGTGCCGCCGGTCTGAGACTGCGAATCGACCGGCCCGAGAACGATCCGCGCCGGCATCGAGACCTCGACCGTGGTCGGATCCTGGACGACTTGCGGCGCGAAGCCGCCGTGCACGTCGAACCCGGTCTGGAACTGGCCGCTCGGCTGCTGATCGACGTTGGCCAGAACAAAGGTGATCTGAGCGTTGTGGAAGAACGCACGCACGTGGCTCGGTATGCCGGGCACCACCGATTTGGTGGGATCGGATGTCGCTATCGTCGGATCAACCTGAGCCTCCGTTCCGACCGGGCCTCCAAGGTAGAGGCAGGGATCTGGGTCGGTCGGCGCCAGCGTCTGGAGGTTGGCGATCATTTCGTTGCCGTACTGGGTCCACTGGGTCTGAGGCAGGTTCCCGACGACGACGTCCGGATCGACGCGGGTATCGAACGAGTTGTCTGGGACGTTCTTACAGTGGGGCGCGTTCATCGGGATCCGGAAGACGAAATGGGAGTCGGGGGTCGGATCGAGCGAGCACGACCCATCGGCCCGAAGGCCAGCCGTCGTGATGAAGCCGCTCTGCGAGCCAGCCACCAGGAACCCGTTCCCGATGTTCACCTGATAGGCCACCAGCTGGTCGAAGCAGGTCCGCGCCGCCAGGGCGGAGGCCGCGTCGCCGTTGGTGTCGAGCGGCGGCGCATCGGCACAGAAGCAGTGGCCATCCTTGCAGGCATCGGGCGTGCTCGGGCCCTCGAAGTTGATGCAGTTCCGCCCGATCCGGCAGTCGATGTCCTTGGTGCATCCCTTCATGAGACAGCGCGGGCCGGTCCCAACGCTCGGGTAGACGGTCTCGCAGGTGAATTTGCTCGTCGTCTGGTCGTTGGGATCGAGACAGTCGGCGTTCACGGGGTTGTCGGGGTCCGGCGGACGACAGGGCGCCAGCCCCGAACGAACGAGCTCGTCGAGGTGCGGCTGAATGAGTAGCTCGGACGGCGTAGCGAGGACGATCTCGTAGCGGCGCACGCTGCTCAGGAAAGCTGCGCAGGTCGCGGTTTCGTCGGATACCCGGTTGGGATCGACGCAGAGGCCGGTGACCGGAACGCCAGCTGCCGCGGTGGTCACCGTCGTATCGACCAGGCACCCCTCCCCTAGCCCACACTGGGCGTCGACGGTGCAACCGATGAGCGTCACCATGTCGCCCGGGAGCACGCCGGAGGCGCAATAGTTTCCACCGCCGTCGGCGAAGATGCTGACCCGCGGACCGAGCGCCGCGGCCTTGGCCGTCAGGGGATCGGTCGGGTCCGCCGGGACCCGGCCCGTGTTGCGCGATCCGATCAGCGCACCCTCCCAGGTGACGGTCCAGCTCTGCGGGGTGATCCCGCGGCGATCGACGGGGTCGTCCTGGTTCGATGGCGTGATCGGCTCCATCGGGAAGAGGATGCCGGTCTCGATGTAGTCCTTGGTCTGCGCCGTCGCGTTGAGGACGGCGCCCTGGGTCCAAAACGGCTCGATGTAGGGACCCGAGGCGGCGACGCTGGGCAGGACGTCCACCCGCGGGGGCCCCGACGACGGATCCAGCGTCAGCGAATAGGTGATCTCGTTGCGATCGCGCAGCGAGTTTACGAACGGCGGCGGCTCTGTGATGTTCGGCGCCGTCGGGGTCGCATAGTCTTCTGCTTGGCGCGGTCCTTCGTGCATTCGCAGCACGGGATCGATGTTCACCAGATAGACGACGCCGGTGCTGGTCAGCACCCAGGCGTGACTTCCGTAGACGCTCTGCTCGCTCTGCCGGTTCGGGTCGGCAGACGGGGTGTCGATGTCGGCCGCGGCCACGTCGATCGGCGCCGTGGGGAAATGGATCCCGGGCCCCACGCTGAACGGCCGGCGATGCCCCGGATCGACCGGGATGCAGGCCGTGACGGCCGACATGCCCGAAACCAGATTCAACGGGTCGGCATTTGTCTCGCACTCCTGCTCAGCACCCGGGTTGAAGATGTTCACAACCCGCAGCGTGCCGTCCCCTGCGATGGCGTAGAGGTACTCATCCTCCACCGAATTGGGGTAGTTCACATCGGGGTCTGTGCCCACGAACTTTCCCGAGAACAGGGCGTTCGAGGCGGGCGGAGGCCCGTAGGCGTAAGGATCGACGTTCAGACGGATTCGCTTCGAGCCCATGGCCCCCTCGTGCAGGGAGATCGCGTTGCCGGGGAGGGTCAGCCCGCTCTTCGTGAGGCCGAACGATCCGACGAACGACGCGTTGGCCAGCGAGACGTAGACCTGACCTCCGCCGGGCGCGATCGCGATCGAGCTCGGGCTGAGCGGGAACCCGATGTTGGGGGTGTCGGGGAATTGAATCCCTGGAAAAACGGCGGCGCCCAGCACGGCGGCATCGGGGCTGCCGCCGGCGTCTGCGCCCGCATCGGCGCCGCCCGTTGCACCCCCGGCTCCGGAATCCGCGCCGGCTGCAGCGTCGGCCGGCGGGAGACTCTGACCCGCGCAGTCGTTGGTCCGACAGACCGGTGAGGTGCCGGCATCCTCGAACGTCACGCTCTTGCCGTTCTTCCTGGCGTGGACCGACTGGACGATCTTTCGCGACGGCAGCTCCATGAGCACGATCAGATCGCACGACGGATAGGTCACAAGAACGTACCAGGGCGACGGCGTGCCAGGCGTTGTCCATCCGACGGGACCGGCTTGGGCCAGGGCGCCCGGATCGCCGCAGAGGTAGTCGCCCCCTTCCAGCACCTGGGTGTCCTGGGGCAGAAACACGGCCTCGTAGGGCGCGGCGACCAAAGCCGTTCCGTCGGCCTTGATGGGCCGAACTCCGTTCTCGGACGCCGTGCGCGACAGTGGGACCGGCGCGTCCTGACTGTCCTGCCGATTGATGACGGGCGCCACCAGGACCGACGGATCGACCACCGTCAGATCGCAGGAGCCGCGATTGGCCGAGATCAGACGGCAGCCATCGTCGCTGACCGAAATCTGCTCGGGGAACTGGCCCAGCGTGGCCTGGCCGTAGCCACCCGTCGCGGGATCGAGATCGACCAGCTTCCAGTTGTCGGCGTCGACCATGGTCAGGCCACTGCTGGCGCTGTCGGGCATGAAGGCGAAGGTGCGGTGGGCCGCTCCCGGGGCCGGATCATAGGCCCCGGGAGGATGGCACGAGCGCATGGGCCGGCCAGAAACCCGAACGCCGGATCCACCGGCGTCCGCTGCGGCACCGTCGGACGCGGCGGCATCGACCACGCCGCCACCGTCCGGACTTCCCGTCGCCGACCCCCCGTCCGGCGATGTCGCCGTCTTGCCTGGCGCGAACGCACCGAAACACATGAAGGCGACGTCCGTGGGACGGTTCAGATCGTTCACCGGAAGGAGGTTCGGCGCCGGACCGCACGAGACGCCGGCCGCGACCAGGACGGCGACTAGACCCAGGCGCTTCATCGCGGCGTCACGCTCGGAAACCCGATCCGTTCGATGACGTGGTACTGGGTCGCGCTCCCCGGCGCCAGGTCCAGGACCGAGAGGTTGTTGTCGGAGAAGCCGATCACGTAGGCGATCGGCGAGTGGTCGTCGGGGAACACCAGCCCGGCGGGACCGCGACCGACCTGGAAGGTGGTGACCAGCGTCGGCACGGTCGGATCGAAGACATAGATCTCGCCGGTGTCGAAGCAGTTGACGTAGAGGCGCGGGCCGTCGCCGGCGTCGTGCTGGTACAGGAAGGTCGGGCTCGAGCAGGTCTCGCTGACGTCGGTCGGCGTCGTGACGATCCCGCCCGCGTTGTTCCGGGCGATGTTGAACCCGACCAGATCCGGCGGCACCCGCTGGAGCGCGTAGGCGCGCTGGGCATACTGGGGCGCGGAGGGGTCGGGGGCCGCCGTGGGATCGGGCGCGGGCGGTTCGATGAATTCGATGCCGCGCATCTCCGAGCCGACCAACCCGGAGTTGAAGCTGTCCCCCGCCGGTTCCACGACCACGTCGCGGGCCGACAGGTCACAGGAGGCGGGCGGCGAGATGTTGCCGAAGGGAGCCATCGCCGTGATCGCCGGGACGTAGCGAGAGCTGGCGAAGAGCTCCTGTCTGGCTCCGGGCACGGCCATCTGTCCGAGCGGCACATGAAGCTCGAGGGCCGTGATCCCGAACGCGCCGGCGTTGTTCGGGGGGAATGGGCTGGGGAACGGCGCCAAGAAATTCTGCATGTTGAGGCCGCTTCTCGTCGACGAGACGTCGAACAACGAAACGCCGCCGGTGTCGACGATCGCGGTGCTACCGACCAGGTGACCGATGTAGAGCAAGCCGAGGCTCGAGTCGAGCGCCAGCGCATAGGGCTCGTCGGGCACCTGGACGTCCGGCGCCTGCGTATCCATCGATTCGGTCACCAGGGCCGAGTGCGTATCGATGATGCGGTGGACGCTATCGCACTCCGAAAGCGAAACACCAGGGGTCGAGTTACAACTGAAGGTCGGATGCAGATCGCCGGACTGGGAGGCTACGTCGACCCAGGTGAGCGAAGTGTCGCCGCGCACGCCGATCAAGAGGCGGCCAAAGGTCGGGTCGGGCGTGCAACCCATATCGCAAGCGCCGCAATCGGGCTGCAGCAGCATGCCGGCGGCGAAGCTGCCGATCCGGACCGTGGCGTCCGGCTGGACGTAACGGCGCTCGTCACAGTTGAGGATGCTCGAGTCCAGTCGATCCCAGCAACAGATCTGCGGATCGCTGCGCGACAACGGGTTCACGTAGTCTTCTTGCGGACACAGGTCCCAGGTTTGAATCGCTCCGCCCGCAGATAGAACGGGGCCGCCCGCGGGTAGGAAGGGACCGCCTTTGTTCGTTCGGTCTGCCAGCGCGTCGACCAGATCCACCATCACCAAGGTGCCGTCGTTGAACCGAAGATCCGCGTTGGAGTTGGTCACGAACAGCCAGCTCTTGCTCTGGTCGACGATGGCGCTGGCCGGATAGAAGAACGTGTCCGCCGGCGGCGACACCCCCTGCTGGCTGAGCGAACAGGCGGACGCGGCCACCACGCCCCAGACCAACAGCGGCGCCAGCATCCCACAAACCGGCGCACGCGCGGCCTCCCCCCGCCGTCGCGGAGCCGCGGGAGAAGGCGCCGTGACGCGGTCCATGCCTGTTCTTCGACCCAGCTGCGGGTGCTTAGGTTGTCTTGAGGGCCGCTTGCGCCGCGGCGAGCCGCGCGATCGGGAGCCGGTAGGGCGAGCACGACACGTAGTCGAGGCCGAGCTCGTGGCAGAACTCGACCGACGAGGGATCGCCGCCGTGCTCTCCGCAGATGCCGATCTTCAGCTTCGGCTTCTCGGCCCGCCCCGCGGCGACCGCGATCTTCATGAGGCCGCCGACGCCCTTCCGGTCGATGCTGACGAACGGGTCGACCGAATAGATGTCGTGCTGTAAATAGGCCGCCAGGACGCGCGGCACGTCGTCGCGCGACAGACCGAAGGTGGTCTGGGTCAGATCGTTGGTGCCGAAGGAGAAGAACTCCGCGGTCTGCGCGATCTCGCCGGCGGTCATCGCGGCGCGGGGCACCTCGATCATCGTGCCCACGGTGTATGAAAGCTTGCGCCCCTTCTCGGTGAACACCGCCGCCGCCGTCTTGCGGACGAGATCGGCCTGCAGATCCAGCTCCTTCTTGATGCCGACCAGCGGGATCATGATCTCCGGGAAGACCTGCTTGCCCTCGGCCGCCAGGTCACAGGCCGCCTCGAACACGGCCCGCGCCTGCATCTCGGTGATCTCCGGGTAGGTGATCCCCAGGCGACAGCCACGGTGGCCGAGCATCGGGTTGGACTCCTTGAGCTCTTCGATGCGCGCGTGGATCTGCGCGACGGTCTTGCCGGTCGCCGCCGCCAGATCGCGAACGCCCGCCTCGTCGTGGGGCAGGAACTCGTGCAGCGGGGGATCGAGCGTCCGGATCGTGACCGGCCGCCCGGCCATCGCCGCGAAGATGCCGTGGAAATCCTCGCGCTGGAGCGGCAGCAGCTTGGCCAGCGCCGCGCGCCGATCCGCCTCGTTCTCGGCCACGATCATCTCGCGCATCGGGCCGATTTTGTCCTCGCCGAAGAACATGTGCTCGGTCCGGCAGAGACCGATCCCTTCGGCGCCGAAGGCCACCGACGCCGTCGCCTGATCCGGCTGGTCGGCGTTGGCGCGGACGCGCAGCCGGCGCGCGGCGTCGGCCCAGCTCATCAGCTTGGCGTAACGCTGGTAGGCGGGTGCCTCCGACGGCTCCAGGTTCTTCTCGATGAGCACCCGGATGACCTCCGAGGGCGTCGTCTCGATGCGCCCGGCGATCACCTCGCCCGCGAAACCATCGATCGAGATCCAGTCGCCTTCCTTGACGATCATCGGGCCCTTGGAGGTGGTGACCCGCATCTCGCGCGCGTGGTAGTCGAAGGACAGCGCGTCGCAGCCGACGATGCAGACCTTGCCCATCTGCCGCGCGACCAGCGCCGCGTGGCTGGTCATGCCGCCGAAGGCGGTCATGAAGCCGAGCGAGGCGTTCATCCCGCGGATGTCTTCCGGGCTGGTCTCGTGGCGGCAGAGGATGAGGTTGGTCTCGCCCTTGGCGGCCAGCGCCTCCGCCTCGTCGGCGAAGAAGACCACCTTGCCGGTGGCGGCGCCGGGACCCGCCGGCAGGCCCTTGGCCAGCAGGCGCCCCTCCTCGACGGCGGCCTTCTTGGCCGAGGGGAGAAACACCGGGCGCAAGAGCTGGTTGAGCGCTTCCGGATCCACGCGGCGCAGCGCTTCTTCTTTCGGGATCAGCTTCTCTTCCACCATCTCGACGGCGATGCGCACGCCGGCGAAGCCGGTGCGCTTGCCGCTGCGACACTGCAGCATGTAGAGCTTGGTGTTCTCGATGGTGAACTCGATGTCCTGCATGTCCTTGTAGTGCTTCTCGAGCTTCTTGCGGATGTCGAGCAGCTGCTTGTAGGCGACCGGCAGGACCTTGCCGAGCTCCTCGATCTTCTGCGGCGTGCGGATGCCCGCCACCACGTCCTCGCCTTGCGCGTTGATCAGGAACTCCCCGTAGAACACGTTCTCGCCGCTGGCGGGATCGCGCGTGAAGCAGACGCCCGTGGCGGAGTCGGCCCCCTTGTTGCCGAAGACCATCGCCTGGATGTTGACCGCGGTCCCCCACTCCGCCGGGATGTTGTTGAGGCGGCGGTACAGGTTGGCGCGATCGTTCTGCCAGGACTGAAAGACCGCCTTGATGGCGCCTTCCAGCTGCGCGTACGGGTCGGTCGGGAAGTCGACGCCCACCCGCTTCTTGATCTCGGCCTTGAACTCGACCACCAGCTCCTTGAGCGCCTCGGCGGACAGATCGGAGTCGAGCTTGACCCCTTGGGCCTTCTTCTTGTGGTCGAGGATCTCGTCGAACGGATCGTGATCCTCTTTCTTCTCCGGCTTGAGCCCGAGCACCACGTCGCCGTACATGGCGATGAAGCGGCGGTAGCTGTCGAAGGCGAAGCGCTCGTTGCCCGACTTCTTGGCCAGGCCGGCGACCGTCACGTCGTTGAGGCCCAGGTTCAAGATCGTGTCCATCATGCCGGGCATCGAGGCGCGCGCGCCGGAGCGGACCGAGACCAGCAACGGGTTCGCCGGATCGCCGAACTTGGCGCCCACCAGCTTCTCCATCCGCGTCACCATGCTGCGCATGTCGGCGTCCAGGCCCTTGGGGAGCTTCTTGCCGTTGTCGTAAAATTCGGTGCAGACCTCGGTGGTGATGGTGAACCCGGGAGGGACCGGCAGGCCGATGTTGGCCATCTCGGCCAGGTTCGCCCCCTTGCCGCCCAGGAGATTCTTCATCTCCTTGTTGCCCTCCGCCTTGGCGCCGCCGAAGAAGTAGACCCGCTTGGTGGAAGTCTTCGAGGCGGCCTTCGAGGCGGCCTTCGCCACCGCCTTAACCGCCGTCTTCTCGACCGACTTGATCTTCTTGACGGCGACCTTCAGCAGTTTGGCGGCCGCCGCGCGGAGGCCGTTGCTGTGGCCGTTCTTCTGGGACTTGGCGCTCTTGCTGGACTTCGAGCTCGATTTCGAGGTCTGGGTACGACTCTTGGTGACGCTTGGCATGGGCGCTTATTTACCCTGAGCCCCGCCCCTTAGGAAGAGCCTTCTTGCGCGAAATTACGTGACTTTGGCACGCAGAGCGCCGCCGAGCTCCCCCACCGACACCCGCTCCTGCCCCATGGTGTCGCGATCCCGCACCGTGACGGTTCCGTCGTCGAGGCTCTGGAAGTCGACCGTGATGCAGAACGGGGTGCCGATCTCGTCCTGGCGGCGGTAGAGCTTGCCGATGGCGCCGGTGTCGTCGTAGACCGACCGCAGGCCCGCCACCTGCAGATCCCGTTTGATTCCGCGGGCGAGCTCGACCAGCCGTGGCTCGTTCTTCTTGAGCGGAAAGACCGCCACGGTGATCGGCGCCAGGCGCGGGTGCAGGCGCAGCACCGTGCGGGTGTGCTCCTCGCCCAGTTTCTCCGCCGTGCCCCGCACCTTCTTGAACACCTCGATCCGATTGGCCTCCGCGTCGTCCGAGAGCGCCAGCAGATCCGGTAGCGTCCCCGGCAACCCGGCGGCGATCCGCTCGGCGGCGGCCAGCAGGCGTTCTTTCACCGCCGGCTCCATGACCTTGGGATCCCGCTTTTCGACCGATCGCCCGAAGCTCTCCACCAGCTCGCGCAGCTTGGCGCTCTCCTCGGCCGGCGGCTCCTTGACCAGCGATTCGTCGTAGGCGTCACAGAGAAATGCCAGCGTCGCGCGGTCGGCGCCCGCCGAAGGCTCGATCACGTAGGGCACGATGTGCTTCTTCTGTTCCTGATCGAAGTACCGCAGTTCGCCCACCGCGTCGGGGTTCTCGGGGCTGCGGCTGTGCGCCTTCAGGTCGAAGTCGGTGCGGTTGGCGATCCCTTCGAGCTCGCTCCACCCCATCGGGAAGCGGTACTCGAGATCGACGCAGCGCTTGGCGTAGTGCGCCAGCTCGTCCTTCGTCTGTTCGCGCTGGCGCAGGTTGTCCGGGCGCAGGCCGAGGTCGGTGTACCACTTGGTGCGCGCGTCGATCCAGGCCTGGTGGGCGGCCTCGTCCTCGCCCGGCCGGACGAAGTACTCGATCTCCATTTGCTCGAACTCGCGTGTCCGGAAGGTGAAGTTGCCGGGGGTGATCTCGTTGCGGAAGGCCTTGCCGATCTGCGCCACCCCGAACGGCAGCTTCCGTCGCATCGTGTCCAGCACGTTGCCGAAGTTGACGAAGATCCCCTGCGCCGTCTCGGGCCGCAGGTAGGCCAGCCCCGAATCGTCGCCGGTATCGACCGGACCGACGGTGGTCTTGAACATCAGGTTGAATGGACGCGCGTCCGTCAGATCTATTTCTCCGCATTTCGGGCACTTCAGCTCTCCCGCTTGAGCGGCCGCGTTGAAGCTCTCGGCGTTGGTGTAGTCGCTTCCGGTGGCGGACTTGTAGAGCTGGTCGGCCCGATGGCGCGCCTTGCACTTGCGGCAGTCGGTCATCGGATCCGAGAAAGTCCGCTCGTGGCCCGAGTACTTCCAGACCAGACGGTTCATCAGAATCGCCGCGTCGAGGCCCTCCATGTCGTCGCGGTCGTAGACCACCGAGCGCCACCAGGCGCGCTTGACGTTGTTCTTCAGCTCGACGCCGAGCGGCCCGTAGTCCCAGGTGCTGCCGAGCCCCCCGTAGATGGCGGAAGAGGGAAAAACGAAGCCGCGGCGCTTGGCGAGGCTGACGATCTGTTCCAGGGATGAGGCGGGCATGGCGCAGCACTTTAGTCGATCATCGGCGCTCTTGCCTCGCGCCTGCCGGCCCCTCCGATAGCGGCGCGTGGTGAATGATCTGGATCAGCAGCTTCTCGGGACCCTCGAAGTAGAGTGACCGCGATCCGTCGCGGTGGGTCCTGGGCGCTCTTTTGAGCGGCACCGCCTGGGCCTCAAGGTGCACCGCCCAGGCGTCGACGTCGCTCGCCGCCGGTACGGCGAGGCCGATGTGGTCGAGGACCGATCCCTCGGCGGCGGCGGGGCCTGTCGTGCGCCTGTGTAGCGCCAGGTTGTCCTGCCCGCCAGACAGATAGACGTTGTCGGAATCGGGCCGCCATTCGACAGCGTAGCCCATGATCTCGGTCCAGAAGCGCTCGGCCGCGGTCAGGTCGCCGACCCACAGGGCCACGTGCCGGATACCGAGCAGCGCCGGCCGGGTCATGGGCGTCCACCCGAGCTGGCGGCGCTGAGCTTGGCGATGAATTCGACCGACTTGAGCGGCCCACCGACGTGGTGGTTGATGATCTCGGCCAGAGCCTCCCGGCAGTCCCGGTTCACGTCGGGAGCGAGGGCTTCGCGGAAGGCCGCCCCCAGCGAAAGCCCGGCAAGGTGGAGCAAAGCGGCGCGGGCCGCCGCCGTGATCGGCCGCCCCCCGCGCGCGCAGCCGGCGCAGACCGCGCCCCCACGGTCGGCGTCCCAGCGGAACGCGACCGCAGAAGCATCGCGTCCCGCGTGGCTGGCGCCGGCGCAGACCGCGCAAGCGGCGATCGCCGGACCGAATCCGAGACCGCCTAGTAGTCCCAGCTCGAAGACGCGGAGCCGCTCGGCGCTGGCCCCCTCGAGGTCCAGGTACGCGAGAAACTCCGCCAGCCAGTCGTAGACCGCCACCTCGACTTGCCGCGGGGCGCACAGCTTGCTGCAGAGCTCTGCCGCATAGGCGGCGTGCGCCATCCGCCCGATATCCGCGCCCAGCGCCGAGTGACCGCCGGTGGCGTCGAACCCCTCCAACGTCAGAAGCTCGGCGCCGGCGCGCTCGCGCAACGACGCGACCCCGACCGCGCACAGGCCGAGACCGCCGGCGAAGCGCTTCTGGCTCTTGCGCGCGCCCCGGGCCAACGCCGAGAGGCGACCGGTGTCCCGGCCGAGGAGCGTCACGATTCGATCGGCCTCGCCATAGTTGACGGCCCGTAGGACGATGGCTGGCGTCGAGAGGGAGGCCATGGTGGCCCCGTCATCTTATCCGGTTTGTCCGGTCGGGCGGCGGTTGGCCCGCGCCGCCGAGATCCTCAGCCGAGATTCGGGGAGCATGCGACGGCGGCCCGAACGGCGCGCCCGCCCGCGGCCCTCACGCCGCTGGCGACGACACGCCCGGTGGCCGGCGGCCGCGCCAACGAGAGGCCTTCGCCCGATTGCGGCGGGCGGCGCAAGAGCAGAGAGAGCGTGATCGTGGCGATGAGCACCAGGATGATCACGAAGACAGCTAGCCCCAGACCTCGGCGGCGGCCGGCCTCGTCGTCTTCGACGATGCCGCCCGCGAGGCTCGGGTCGACCACCGGGCTGACCGACAGCGCGCGCGCCGCTTCGGTCTCCGAGTGGACCGCGCGATCGAAGAGGCCCAGCGGTTTCGCGTCGGCGATCCCGACCGCCTTGGCATACGACCGGATGAAGCCACGGACGAAGACGTGCGCGGGCAATCCCTGAAGCGTTCCGGCTTCAAGGAGCTCTAGCGCCGAACGCGGCACCTTCGTCGATGCAGAGACATCTCCGACGGTCAGAGACCGATCTTCTCGGGCGCGGCGGAGGCAACTTCCAAAGTGCTCGTCGTCCATGGAGTCGAAACTCTCCAATGCTCGTCTGATTGACGAGTTTTCTTTAACGTTTTTGGATAGTTACTGCCTAAAATCGCTCGCAAGCTAACAGGACGCGGCGCGACCTGTCAATTGAAATATCTTACATCAGCTCCAGAACGTTCGCGAGTAAGTATCGGTTTTCAAAGCTATACCCGACGGGCCTCTGGATCCCAGACGTACTTGTGGAGCTGCAGGTTCAGGCGGGCCGGGACTCGATCGCGCAGCATCCAGCCCACCAGCGCCTGGGGGTCGAGCCGGCCATGAACGGGCGAGAGCAGGACCTCCGTCCGGCGGCCCAGATCGTGCTTTTGAATTACGCCGCGCGCCCACTGGTAGTCGGGCTCGTCCGCGAGCACGAACTTGACGGCGTCGCACGGCCGCAACCCGCCGAGGAGCTCCCAGCGCATGCGCGCCGACTCGCCCGAGCCGGGCGTCTTGACGTCGACCACCCGCAGCACCTCCGCCGGCAGCGCGTCCAGCGGGTGGGCGCCGGAGGTCTCGATCATCACCTTGTAGCCGGCCGCCAGGAGACGTCTGGCCAGCGCCGGCAGCTCCCGCTGGAGCATCGGTTCGCCCCCGGTGAGGAGCACCAGAGGCGCGCCGAGCCGGTCAACCTCAGCCACGATCTCGTCGAGCGTCAGGTCGCGCCCGCCGTGAAAGGCGAAGGCGCTGTCGCAATAGCCACAGCGCAGGTCGCACCCTGTGGTTCGAACCAGCGTGCAGAGCAGACCTGCATACTGCGTCTCACCTTGAATGCTGCTGTAGATCTCCGTGATTTTCATGGAAGGGTCCGTATACTTCTAAAGTCGTCTTGAGGCACCTCGTCGCCTACTTCGGAAACGAGCCCGAGAATCTGGCCTGCGCTCTGTTTCCGGCTCGTCCCGCGCTCTCCGCGCAGAGCGGGCCCCTGCCCCAGCAGGCGGCAGACGGGTTCGGGCTGGGATTCGTCCAAGGCGGCGACGTACTCTTGCAGAAACGCCCGCGCGTCGAAACCTCCGGGGTGGATTTCTACGGCCTCGTGAAGGACACCCGAGCCGACGCGCTGATCGGCCGCATCGGGCTCGGCCACGACGGCAACACCGCCGCCGAGGACGCCGATCCGTTCCGCTTTCGTTCCTGGCTCTTCGCTTCGCTCGGGGAGCTCGACGAGGCGGCCTTCGAGGCGATTCGCGATCGGATGCTCGAGAGCACGCCGGCCTTCTTGCGCCGCAACATCCGCGGAAAATCGCCCAGCGAGCACATCTTCCATCTGTTCCTGGCCTTCCTGCACGACGGCGGCATCCTCGATCAACCCACCCCTGCGCCGACGGCGGTGCACGCGGCGCTGCGGAACAGCCTGGCGTTCGTCGACCGGCTCCTGGTGGGCGACGGCGCGGCGGCGCTTCAAATCGCGATCTGCGCCACCAACGGGCGCTGCTTCGTGGCGACCGGGTGCGACTACCCGATTCGCTATCTGCACATCGAGGGGATCGCCGACTGCCCGGTCTGCCTGGAGAGGACCGACACCAACCACAGTCGGCGGCGGGTCCCCCACGATGGGTTGAGAGCGCTGATCGTCGAGGCCAACCGCGACGTCGCGGTGCGCCCGGGTTGGCGCGAGGTCCCCAATCGCTCGGCGCTCATCGCCGGAGCCGATCGGGTCCCGCACGTCTCGGCCTAGACAGGCACGATGACCGGCGCGGTCTGCGCCCGCGGTCGGCGGCGGTAGTAGACGAAGATCGTCTGGATGATCGAGGCGACCGGGACGGCGAACAGCGCACCGACCAGGCCGTAGCTGTGCTCACCCGCGATGAGGGCGAAGACCACCAGCACCGGGTGGATCTTAGCCGCGTCGCCCATGATCTTGGGGTTGAGAAAGTTCGCCTCGAGCAGATGGATGCCGATGATCCATCCCAGGATCTCCAGCCCCTGCCGGACGTTGAAGGTTCCCGAGGAGATGAGCGCGATCGCGACGATCGGGACCGACGACAGGATCGATCCGAAGATCGGGATCAGGCTCATGGTGGCGGCGATGCCCGCCAGCAGCAGCGGATACTTGATGTGGAACGCCAGCAGGCCGAGGTAGGTGAGCCCCCCGTTGATGCAACAGATCAGCAGCTGCCCCCGGATGACCCCGGCCAGGCCGCGATCGATCCCCGCCGCGATGTGGGCGTAGTCGCCTTGGTATTGTTCGGGCACCAGCGACCGCAGAAAAAGCTGGATCCGGTTGAGGTCGACCAAGATGAAGGCGGCCACCATCAGCACCAGGAACAGCCGGCCGATGCCCGAGACGACCGCCCCGATGAAGAGCTGGCCGTACTCGATGGCGCGCTGGCTCTCCCCTTCGGTGGATTTGATCCGCTGCGACAGCCACTGCTTGATGGATCGCTCCCACTTGCCGCCCGGACCCGCCCCGCCCTCCTCGGGCTGCGGCGGTGCGATGACGTAGCGGCCCTCGTTCGTCGGCCGCACCTCGAACGCCAGCGATTCGAGATCGATGCGAAAGCGGCCGCCGGCCATCGGCTCGAGGACAATCGCGTGCGGAGCCTCTGGGGCGACGACCGCGGGCGTCACCGCGTCGTCGTTGCTGTCGTCCTGGGCGGCCTCCGGGCCGAAATGGGTGTCGACCCAGGCCCCCGCCTTGGGGAGCCACTCGCGGTTGGCGCGCGCGAACAGCTGCGGCGCCTCCCGGAACAGACGCGCGAAGTCGCCCGAGAGCTTGGGGACGAAGTAGCCGATGAACAGGCTCAACACCGCGATGATGTTGATGTAGAGGATGATCACCGCGGCGGCGCGCGGAAAGGGTTTCCCCCTCACGCGCAGCCGACTGAACCGGTCGACGACGGGCGCCAGGATGTAGGCGACCAGGATCGCGAACAAGAACGGTAGGACGACCTCGCGGAAGAGGTAGACGATGAGGATGCAGAACAGCGCGAAGCCCCAGAGCTTCGCGAACTGGCGCAGCCACGCCAGCGTGCGCGTGGCTGTCGATGCCACGGGACGCCCCTAGCTGGACGCCCCGTCGTCGTCGTGGTCGCCCTCGTCCGTCTTGTCCTTGTTGCCTGGGACCTGGGCCGCCAGCGCGGCCAGCTTGTCGCGCATGACGTCGCCCAGCGTCGCGGTCGGCGCGCCGCCCGAGAACCCCTGCGCGTCGGCCAGCTCCTCGGCGCGGGTGGCGCTCCGGAACGACAGACCGATCTTCCGCTCGGCCGTGTCGACGCCGATGATCTCGGCCTTGAGCATCTGGCCGGGCTTGACGAACTGCTTGGCGTCCTCGATCCGCTCCTCTGAGAACTCCGAGACGTGGATGAGGCCCTCGACGCCCTTCTCGATCTCGACGAAGGCGCCGAAGTCGAGCACCTTGATCACCTTGCACTCCACGATCTTGCCGACCGGGTAGTCGTAGGGGATCCGATCCCACGGATCGGGGACCAGCTGCTTGATGCCCAGCGACACCTTGGGCTTCTCGCCGTCGAAGTCGATGTTGAGCACCACCGCCTCGACCTCGTCGCCCTTCTGGTACAGCTCCGACGGGTGCTTGACCCGCTGGGTCCACGACAGATCGGACACGTGCACGAGGCCGTCGATGCCTTCCTCGATCTCCACGAAGATCCCGAAGTCGGCGATGTTGCGGATGACGCCCTTGACGACCGTTCCCGGCGGGTACTTCTCCTTGAGCGACGCGAACGGGTTTGGCTCGAGCTGCTTGATGCCCAGGCTGATACGATTTTGGCGCGGGTCGATGTCGAGCACGACCGCCTCGACGGTGTCGCCGACGGCCACCACCTTGGACGGGTGCTTGACCCGGCGGGTCCAGGACATCTCGGAGATGTGGACCAGGCCTTCGATCCCCTCTTCCAGCTCGATGAACGCACCGTAGTCCTTGAGCGAGACCACCTTGCCGCGCACGACGGTGCCGGGCGGGTACTTGGTCTGCGCGTGGGTCCAGGGATCCTCGCTGATCTGCTTGAGGCCCAGCGACACCCGCTCGGTCTCGACGTTGAACTTGAGCACCTTGACCCGCACGTGATCGCCTACTTGAAAAAGCTCGGAGGGGTGCGTGACCCTCCCCCAGGACATATCGGTGATGTGCAGGAGGCCGTCGATGCCGCCGAGGTCGATGAACGCGCCGTACTCGGTGAGGTTCTTGACGATCCCCTCGACGATCTGACCTTCCTTGAGCTTCTCGAGGGTCATCCCCTTGAGCTCGGCGCGCTCCTTCTCGAGCAGCACGCGCCGCGACAGCACGATGTTGCCGCGCTTCTTGTTGAACTTGATGACCTTGAACCGGTGCATCTTGCCGATGAAGGC
Source organism: uncultured Myxococcales bacterium (assembly GCA_937889515.1). GTDB lineage: Bacteria > Myxococcota_A > Polyangia > Fen-1088 > Fen-1088 > JADGRB01. Next base: position 18,124 of record CALAOV010000335.1, read on the forward strand.
GTCCAGGTTGCGCACCGGCCGCAGGTCGACCTGCGAGCCCGGCAAGAACGCCTTGACGCCGCCGCGGATGGTGACCGAAAGGCCGCCCTTGACCCGCGCGCTGATGGTTCCTTCGATCAGCTCGTCGCGCTCACAGGCGCCCGAGATCTCGTCCCAAACCTTGAGGCGGTCGGCCTTCTCCTTGGACAGCACGCAGAGGCCGTTTTCGTCCTCGCGGCTCTCGAGAAAGACATCGATCTCGTCGCCTTCTTTGATGCCGATCGTTCCGTCGGCCTGCTGGAACTCGTAGAGCGCGATCGTCCCTTCGGACTTGTACCCAATATCGACGACCACGTGGTCCTTGCCGATGTTGATGATCTTGCCTCTGACGATGTCGCCTTCTTTGACGACGTGCTTAAGAGACTCTTCTTCGAATAGCGCCGCAAAGCTCTCCTCATGCGGGTTGTTTTCGATCGCGGTCATAGCTGAAACCATGCGGTGTTCCTCTGCCTTCCGGGCCCTCTGCGGGGCCGACTGCTTCTGCGTCCCGCGCGGGGCGGGGGTTCGGGTTTTCTGGCGAGCCGCCGCCTATTCGGCGTCTCAATCCATTAAATGAAGGGGCGAAACTTAGCGTCGGCCCTGGGGAATGTCAACGCGTCCGCTCGGCCGTCCGCTCCGCCACCACGGCCGCCATTCTGGCCACCACTTCCGCGGGGTTGAGCGCGCTGGAATCGATCTCGAGAGCGTCGTCCGCCTTGCGAAGCGGCGCAGCCGCGCGTGTCGAATCGCGCTCGTCCCGCGCCATCAGCTCGGCTCGGGTCGTGTCGAGCTCGGCCGGTCGGCCCGCGGCCCGGAGCTCGGCCACCCGACGGCGGGCCCGCTCGTCGGCTGACGCGGTGAGGAAGAACTTGGCCTCGGCGTGGGGAAACACCACCGTCCCGATGTCCCGTCCCTCGACCACCACCCCACCGGCCGCGCCGATGCGTCGCTGCAGATCGAGCAACGCCGCTCGAACCTCGGGCAACGCCGAGACGCGCGAGGCCCCGTCGGAGATCTCGGGGGTGCGGATCGAGGTGCCCAGATCGTGTCCGTCGGTGAAGACCCGATTCACGCTGCCTTCGAGCTTGAAAGAGATGTTGAGCCCGTCCGCCAAGGCGGCGACGCCCGGGCCGTCGTCCCAGGCGATCCCCCGCTCGCGGGCACGCAGCGCCATCACCCGGTAGATGGCGCCGGTGTCGAGCAGCGCGTAGCCGAGAGCCGCGGCCAGCATCCGGGCGGTGGTCGATTTGCCCGCGCCCGCCGGCCCGTCGATAGCGACGATAAGCCGTGTCGCCATTCGTGGGCGGCAGCTAGCCGCTCTTCCGGAAGCGGGACGGGTACGGCTCGCCGAACTCTTTGTCCGGGTGGATCTCTTTGGCGCGGGTGATCAGAAGATCCTCGGTCTCGGGCCGGTTGGGGTCCGGGAGGCAGCACTCGACCGGACAGACGGCCTGACAGGCCTCGTGATCGTGGAAGCCGACGCACTCGGTGCAGAGCTTCGGATCGATGACGTAGATGTCTTCGCCTTCGCTGATCGCCTCGTTGGGGCACTCGGGCTCGCAGGCGCCGCAGTTGATGCATTCTTCGGTGATGTATGTGGCCATTGGTACTCGCTGAGAAGTGTAGGTGAGGCGCTCTAACGCGTCAAACGATCGGAGTCAAGTTGCCGGCCGGATCTGGGTATTGCTCCGACTTCCGACTTCCGACTTCCGACTTCCGACTTCCGACTTCCGACTTCCGACTCTTCAGACAAGGGCTCGGCGTCAAGCCGGCGGCGCGGCGCTCGACTCGGTGGCCACCTGCGCCCGGCCCACGCGACCACCGCCGCCGCGCAGATTCACGGCGACCAGCTTCGAGACGCCCGGCTCTTCCATGGTGATCCCACAGAGCCGATCGGCGATCTCCATGGTGCGTCGGTTGTGCGTGATGATGATGAACTGCGACCGGTCGGTCATCTCTCGCACGACCTGGTTGAAGCGTCCCACGTTCGCCTCGTCGAGCGGCGCGTCCACCTCGTCGAGCACGCAGAAGGGGGACGGCTTGACCAGGAAGATGGCGAACAGCAGCGACACGGCCGTGAGCGCCTTCTCCCCACCAGACAATAGCTCGATGTTCTGGCTGACCTTCTTGCCGGGGGGATTGGCCACGATCTCGATGCCGGTCTCCAGCAGATCGCTCTCGTCGGTGAGGACCAGGCTGGCCTTTCCGCCGCCGAACAGCCGCGGAAAGACCGACTGAAACTCGGTGTTCACCGCGTCGAAGGTCTCCCGGAAGCGCTTGCGCGAGGCCCGGTTGATCTTTTCGATTGCCGTTTCTAGCAGGCCGATCGCTGTTTCCAGATCGCTGCGCTGGGTGGTGAGAAAGTCGAACCGCTTCTGCAGCTCTTCCGACTCCTCGATGGCGGTGAGGTTGATCTCCCCCATGCGCTCGATGAGCCCACGCAGCTCGCCGGTCCGTTGCTCCTCGATCGGTCCGAAGAGCGCCCGCAGGTGGTAATCGGTCACGACGCGGGCGATCTCGACGTCGCGGTAGCGGTCGGCCACCTGCTCTTCGATCCCCGTCCGCCGCAGCGCCACCTCCTGGCAACGCATCTCGAGCCGCGCCAAGGTCTGCGCCAGACGCGCCATCTCCGCGCGGGAAGCCCGCAACACCGCTTCGCGCTCCGCCAGCGCCGCCTGTCGCGCCTCGAGCGCGCCCTGCCGCTCGCCGTGCGCGCGGGCGCGGGCCTCCGCCTCCGCCTGCGCCAGCTCGGCCTCCTGGCGAAGCAGGATCGACTCGGCCCGCAAGGTCTCGGCGCGCGCCAGGTCCTCGGCCATCGTCGACTCGAGCCGTCCCGCGCGCGCCTCCTCTTCGGCGCGATCGGCCAAGAGGCGCTCCAGGGTCTGGCGCGCGGTCTGGCGCCGCTCGACCGCCTGCGTGGCGACCACCTTGAGCGTCGTCAGCTCACCGTTCGCCCGGTCGACCTCGTCGGCCAGGGCCACCGTCTGCAGGCGGAGCTCGCCCGCCCGGCGTTCGAGATCCCCCAGCGCCAGGCCGTCGCTGTCGAGCCCCGCCACCGCCGCCACCAGGCGCTCCTCGCTGTCGTCGCGGGCCTGCCGGAGATCGCCGGTCTGGGCCGCCAGCGCCGCGCGCCGCGCTTCGAGCCGACCGGCCTCCTCGACGATGCGCTCCAGATCTTTTTGCTGACCGAGCAAGGCCATCTCGTCCTGCCGCAGCGCCGCGCCCACTTCGTCCCGCACCTGCGAGAGCTCCGCGGCGGCCTGCTTTTTTCCGACGTGTCGCGCGAGCGCCGATTCGACATCGGCGTCGAGCCGCTCCATCACCGCCTCGAGCTCGCGAATCTCCCGCTTCTGTTCGAGCACGCCGGCCAGCGCGGACTCGCGCGAGCCACCCGTCACGACGCCATGCGGATCGATCACCTCGCCCTCGAGTGTGACGATGGTCTTGCTGGTCTTCGTCTCGCGCCACAGGGAGAGCGCGCGTTCCAGATCCTCGACCACCAGGACGTCGCCCAGCAGATAGGTGGCGACCTCGCCGTACTGGCGATCGTACCCGATCAGATCGAGCATCGGCCCACGCACCCCGGCGCCGCGCGGCCAGGCATCCGCGATCGCGGCGGCATCGGGAAGGAATCCGTCGCCCACGCTGCCCGCGCCGCCCCCCCCCAAGCTGGACAGCCCGCCTCCGCCCATTTGGGCGGTCGCGTCGTAAACCACCTCGCCGCGCGGGGCACGCAGGGCCCGGGGAATGAATGAAGAGCGACCCTCGCTCTTCTGCTTGAGGAACTGAATGGCCTCGACGCCCGCTTCGTGGGACTCGACGATCACGTTGCCCAGCCGCTCGCCGAGCACCGCCTCGACGGCGACCTCGAGTTCGGGCGGCGGACGGACGATGTCGGCCACGATCCCCTTGATGCCGGCCGCGCCCCGTCCCTCTTGGTGCTCCTGCATGATGGCGCGGACGCCCTTTTGGAAGCGCTCGTACCGATCCTGAATCTCGGAGAGCGAGGCGAGCCGCGACCGGCGTCGATGCGCCTCCTCGCGCAGCGTCTCGAGCTCCAGCTCGCCGCGCGTCAGATCCGTCCGCAGCGCCGCGAGCCGGGCTTCGTCCTCCACCGCACGCTGGCGGGCGGCCTCGACGCGGGCCTGGAGCACCGCCAGTCGCTCGCGCAAGAGCCCATCCTCGGCGGTCAGATCGGCCAGACGCTCGCCCGTCGTCGCGTCCTCGCCCGCCAAGGCGTCGAGCCGCGCGCTCAGGTCGTCGCGGCGTTGCAAGGCCGCCACCCGCTCTGCCTCGAATCGCGCCAGGCGCGCCGAGCTGGCCGCGGTGGCGGCGATCGCCGCGTCCAGATCGCGGCGCGCCTCCGCCAGCGCCGCCCGGCGCACGTCCTGCACCAGCGCCTCGGCGTCGTACGCGCGCTCGTGGCGCTCCGCCTCGCCATCGATCTCGGCGAGCCGGCCGGTGATTTCCTCGACGCTGGCGCCGTGCGCCTGCGCCCGTGCCCGCAGATCCTCCGCCTCCCGGCGCCCGGCCGCGGCGCGCGCTGCCAGATCCGCGGCCTCGGCGTCGTGATGGTCCGCGCGCTGCATGCCGAGCTGCGCCTTGTTGGAGAGCGCGAACAGATCGTCCTTCGCCGCGGCGAGATCGTTCGCCTCCTCGGTTCCCGACAGACGCTCGGCCTCGACCCCCGCCTCCTCGGATTCGAGTGCGACGACGCCTGCGTCGTGCTGGGCACGGATCTCCTCGATCTCGGCCGCGACCGACTTCTCCTCGGCCAGGTAGCCCAGGTAGCGCTGCGCCGAAGACCAGAGGTCCAGATCCTTCAGCTCGGCCTTGTAGCGCTTGTAGCGCTCCGCCTTCTGCGCCTGCAGGCGCAAGGATCGAAGACGTCCCTCGATCTCGCCCACGATGTCCGAAACCCGCAGCAGATGCTGGCGGGTCGACTCCATCCGCCGCTCGGCCGCCTTCTTCTTCGATTTGTAGCGGGTGATCCCGGCCGCTTCGTCGATGAGGCCCCGTCGATCCTCCGCGCGCGACGAGACGATGAAGCCGATCCGCCCCTGCTCGATGATCGCGTAGGCCTTCGACCCGACCCCGGTGCCGAGGAAGAACTCGACCACGTCGCGCAAGCGCGACGGCACCCCATTCAATAGATAGTCGCTCTCGCCGTCGCGGTGCAGCCGCCGGGTGACGACGATCTCTTCTGGACCGGCCGCGCCCCAGGGCACGCCACCCGGGGCCACGTCCGCCGCCAACCCGCGCGAGTCGAAGGTCAGCGAAACCTCCGCGAATCCCGCCGGGCCGCGCGTCTCGGAGCCAGCGAAGATCACGTCCTCCATCGCGCGGCCGCGCAGGTGCTTGGCCGACTGCTCGCCCATGACCCAGCGAATGGCGTCGACGACGTTGGACTTGCCGCAACCGTTCGGACCGACGATCGACGTCACCGGATCCGGGAACGCGATCGAGGTCTTCTCAACGAACGACTTGAATCCGCAGATCTCGATGCGCTTGATCTTCAATCGCGCCTCCGCAACCGGTGGGGGGACCAGCCGAGACCATACGTTAAGTGTATTGTCACGGCAGCGTCATCTTGTAACACCTGGGCACCGCACCTGTAAACAAGCGTCGCGCACAGAGCCCGCGGGTGCAAATTCCGCATCGTTTTGGCCGAGAGGCCCCCCCGTTTGCCGCCATGAGTCGCCCACGTTTAATGATACTCTCCTACCCGCAATGGACTCGTCCCTGCCGTTCAGCGCCGCTGATATCTACCAGCTGGCCGCCGTCGTGGGCGGAGTCGGCGTAACCGGCGCCCTCGGGCTCCTTTTCGTTCGTCGCGCCCGGGCGGCCCGGCGGCGCCAGATCGATTCGGTCGGCGAAGCACCCGAGCCGCTCGAGCGGCCGAGGCGTTCCAAGCCCCTGCCGGCGTCGGAAGAACCGGAAGAACCGGAAGAGCCCGAAGAGGCCCTGCGGCCGCCTCCATCCGGTCGGACATCGACATCGAGCGCGGCGCCGGCCCGTGCACCGGCCTTCCGTCCCGCACGTCCGGAGGCTCCGCGCGATCTGCCCCAGTCGGATCCGGGCCCGCCCGCGCCCGCGGCGCACTCGGCCCAGGTCATTCCCTTTCCCATCCCCGCGACGCTAGCACCGACCCGCGCCGCGCCGGAGTCGAAGCCCAAGGAGGCGTCGGCGCTCGCTTCGGGTCTGGCGCGCACGCGTTCGTCCGGCTTCGTCGCGCGGCTGGGCGAAATCCTCACCGGCCGCAAGGAGCTGGAGCCGTCCTTCGCCGATGAGATCGAGAAGGTTCTTCTCAGCGCGGACATCGGCGTCCGAACCAGCCAGAAGCTCATCGAGGAGATCCGGGGCTCGCTCAGCCGCCGCGAGCTGAAGGATCCCGACGCCGTGTGGGCATTTCTCCGTCGGCGCAGCGCCGAGCTGCTGGCGATCCCCGCGCCCGAGCCCGATTTCTCATCGGCCCGGCCGTTCGTGCTGCTGATCATCGGGGTCAACGGCAGCGGGAAGACCACCACCATTGGCAAGCTGGCCGCCAAGCTGGGCGCCGAGGGCAAGCGCGTCCTGCTGGCGGCGGGCGACACCTTCCGCGCCGCCGCCACCGAGCAGCTCGAGGTCTGGGCCGGGCGCAGCAACGCCACGATCGTGCGCGGCAAGGAAGGGGCCGATCCCTCCTCGGTCATCTTCGATGGCGTCAGGCGTGCCGCGACCGAAGGATTCGACGTCGCGATCGCCGACACCGCGGGACGTCTTCACACCAAGGTCGACCTCATGCAGGAGCTGCAGAAGATCCGCCGCGTGGTCGGCAAGGCCAGTGCCGGCGCGCCGCACGAGACCTGGTTGGTGATCGATGCGACCAGCGGTCAGAACGCGATCGCCCAGGCGCAGATCTTCACCCAGGACATGTCGGTCACCGGCATCGTGCTCACCAAGCTGGACGGCACCGCCAAGGGCGGCGTGATCCTCGGAATCGCCGATCAGCTCAAAATTCCGGTGCGGTACGTGGGCGTGGGGGAACGCGTGGAGGATCTCCGCCGCTTCGATCCCGAGGAATTCGTGGAGGCTCTGTTCGCCCCGCCAGCAGATTTGTGAACGGAATTCGCACCGCCATGAAATCGACCGCGGGGAACTCGCGAGGAATTTTAGTTGCTTGGATTTTTTTCCGCGTGCTATAGTGCGCGGAATTCACATTTCAGACGTAAGTCTTTGATATTTTTTAGCTTTTAGCCCTTCGGCTTTCCCACCCCCCCAGAGACAGCGAGGGATCATGAAGCGACCGGCCATCTGCCTTTTCGTATGGGTTGCCATCGTTGGGTGGGCCGCGACCGGACACGCGAAAAAGGGAGGCGGGAAGGCGGCGGCTCCGGCAGCGGCAGCAGACCAACCAGCGGACGATAGCGCAGCCGCCGGCAGCGATTCTGGCGATCAGAAAGCCGCGGCAGGCGCGGACAGCAAACCGGCCGCGGCCGGCAAGGATGCCGCGCCCAGCGAGAGCCTGGAAACGGACGACACCCAGCCGGCCAAGGTCGAAGAAGATCTGGGCGGCGGCGGAAAAGTCGCGGCCCGGCCATCCTCGACCCTGAGCTGGGGCGACATCCTGGTGGTGCCCCGTAAGCGGTTCCTCAAGGGCGGTCGGTTCGAGTTCCAGCCGTTCACCGGCATCTCGGTCAACGACACCCTGATCCGTCACTACGTGTTCGGGGTCGACCTCAATTTCTTCCTCACCGATGTCTTCTGGATCGGGCTGCAGGGGCAGTACTTCATCAAGCAGCTCACCAACCAGGAAGAGCTGGTCGGCCTCGAGTACAACCGCGCGCCGACGCTCAATCAGTACCTCTACGGCGGCTCGTTCAACTTCGGGTACGTGCCGCTGTACGGAAAATTCGCCCTCTTCAACCGGTCGATCCTGCACTGGGAGATGTGGGCGTCTGCCGGCGTGGGCGTGACGATCACCAAGGTGATTCCGCGCGATCCGGCCAACGACTCGCTGGCGTTTCAGAACACCGACCTCACGCCGAACGTCGGCATCGGCAGCCAGTTCTTCCTCACCGACTGGCTGACGGTGAACTTCGCGCTCCGCGACTACATCGTGCCCGACAAGTTCGAGCCACTCCTGGACGGCGCCCAGGCGCCGACGCCGATCACGACTGCCGCCCAGGCCCAGGCGAACGCGCACTCCGCGCTGGTCAACAACCTGATGTTCTACGTCGGTGCCGGCATCTATCTGCCGACGAAGTTCCAGTACAAGACTCCCCGCTAAGGGCGGCGTCCATGACCCAGAACGCGGATCTCAACCTGCAAGCGACCCGGCGCTCGACAAAGGACATGCCCATGAAGATGAAGCCGACCTGCGGACATCGCGGACAGAAGCGTTTCGCGCTCCTCGTCGCCCTCACGATGACTGCGGTGCCGCTGGCCGCCCAGGCGCAGCGCAAGAGCCCCCTGGCCGATGCGCCCGCCATCCGAAAGCGCTACGAGCTGCGGGCCACCCGCCTCGAGATCGGCGCCGGCTTCGGGACCACGCTGAACCAGGATTTTTACCACACGCTGTTTTTCAACGTGAAGGCCGGCTTTCACATCACCGACTGGCTTTCGATCGCCGGCTTCGGTGGCTTCGCGGTCGCCAACATGGCGACGACATTCCAGAACGATCTCGTCAGCTCGCTGAACCCCGCCACCATCGCGGGCCAGCAATTGAACGAGCCGACCCGGACCGAAGCGCAAGCGTCGATGCAGAAGATCAAGTACATCCTGGGCGCTCAGTTGGAGTTCACGCCGTTCACCGGCAAGTATTCGCTCGCCGGTAAGCTGTTCGCGAACTACGACTTCTACGCCTTCGTGGGCCCCGGACTCATCAACGTCGCGCCGACGGATACCAGCATCACGCCGTGCGACCAGATCATGAAAAACGGCACGACGGCCAGCGGCGGCCCCGGCGGACCCTTCTTCTGCGGTGTGACGGGATCGAAGATCGCGGGAAACCTCGGCGTCGGACTGCACAGCTACTTCAACGAGTGGGCGGCACTGAACATCGAGCTTCGCGACATCATTGCCCAGCTCAATCCGTCGGGACGTGACAACAACGGCGACGGCGTCGCGAACCAGGACGACATCACCTTGAGCCACACGTTCATGGTCACGGCAAACCTCGTCTTTTATCTGCCGTCGACCGCCAGCATCTCGCCCTGACCTGGCGCGGACGCCATGTCGACGTCGTCGCCCAAGAAGAAAGTGACGCTGTACTTCAACGCCAGCGTGCTGGGTGAAACGCAGCACGAGGCGATCCGCCAGGACCGATCGATCTCCTGGATCATTCAGGCGGCCTGGCGCCACGCGCGCGAGGAGGTCCGTCGACTGCCGGGCTACGGGCAGACCGGCGGGGACGAGACCGCCCTCACCAAGACGCAGATCGATTCGCTGTAGTCGCCGGCCGGCGCGCCGGGGTCGCGCTCAAGGACATTTTTGCGGCGTCCCCTCGTTCAAGACGAGGCAGACCGATTCGCTGTAGTCACCTGCGGGCGTCACGTAATAGATGACCACCTGATCGCCCTGCGCGCCGTCCATGTCGCGCGCCGTGAACGATCCATCGGCCAGGGCGGTCGCAAACACCCCGGCGCCCAGCGCCTGATCGCGCACGTAGTAGGTCGCGAGGGCCGCAGAGGGCAACGGTCCGCCTTGAGTCATCCAGAGCGTCTTCTGGGTCCCGGTGCCCGAATCGCTGCTCAGGTACGACATGAACGAGATGCTGGCGGCTCCGGGGGGGGGCACCGTGAGAATGGGCGCGACGCACGCGCCCAGCCCGGCGACCGCCAGAAGCAGCGTACCGATTTTTGCCCAACGACCGCGCATCGATCTCACCGAACGGAGTGCCTCGAAGGATCCAAAGAGCAAGACCCAGGCCGGCGCCGGGCCCAGAAGGTCGGGACGAATGGGGACCGACATGTCAACGGAGTTGGCAACCGGCGGCAACCTGGGTTGGCAAGGGGAGACATTCAGACCACGAAATTGTAGCGCTTGAGTTTCTTCTGCAGGCCGAAACGGGAAAGGCCCAGCAGATCCGCGGCCTTGGTCTGGTTGTTCCCGGAGCGTCCCAAGGCCTCGCGAAGCAGCGAACGCTCGAGCCGTTCGACCCGGGGTTTGAGCGACAGGCTGTCCGGATCCGCCGCCGCGCGGGCGCCCGGATCGTCGCCCGCCGCCACGCGGGGCGAAAGATCGGCCACCGTGATCCGCGGACCCGAGAGCGCTTCGGCCCGGATCATCTCGTTTTCGAGCTCCCGCACGTTGCCGGGCCAGCGATAGGCCATCAGGCAGGCCAGGACTGCGGGGTCGAACGGCTTGGGTGCCGGCCGCCCCGCCGCCTTGGCGAGCCTGGCCAGAAAGCTTTCGACCATGAGCGGGATGTCGTCGCGGCGATCGCGCAGTGGTGGCAGGGAGATGGGCGCCACGTTGAGCCGGAAGAAGAGATCGCGGCGGAACTTCCCCTCTTCCACCATCTGCGACAGATCGCGGTTGGTCGCCGCCACGACGCGGACGTCGACCTTGCGCGTGCGCTCGCTGCCGACCCGGCGAATCTCGCCCTGCTGCAAGACGCGCAAGAGTTTCCCCTGCATGCCAGGAGACATCTCGCCGACTTCGTCGAGGAACAGGGTGCCGCCGTCCGCGATCTCGAACAGCCCGCGCGTGTCGTGCTCGGCGCCGGTGAACGCGCCGCGCACGTAGCCGAACAGCGTCGATTCGAGCAGGGTTTCGGGGATCGCGGCGCAATTTTCACCGACGAACGGGCGATCCTTGCGGGGGCCGTTGGCGTGCAGCGCGTGCGCCACCAGCTCCTTGCCGGTCCCGCTCTCGCCCTGGATGACCACCGAGAGCGAGGTGTCGGTGATCCGATCGATGAGCCGGAACAGCTCCAGCATCCGAGGCGTGCGTCCGATGATGTTCCGGTAGTCGTACCGCACCGCCAGCGCTTCGCGGCTCTCGCGCAGCTCGACCTTGATGCCGGTCAGCTCCTCGCGCCGCGCCGCCAGCTCGGTCTCGAGCCGGCGGTTGAGCGCCTCGACCTGCCGCTCGCGCCGGCGCAGCTCCGCCAGCAGGCGCGCGTTCTCCAGCGCGATCGCGGCCTGCTCGGCGAAGTCTAGCACCAGGCGCACGTCTTCTTGATCGAAGGCGCCCTGGCGCAGACGGTGGTCGACGTAGATCGTCCCGGCGGCCCGTCCCTTGATGACCAGCGGGACCGCCAGGACCGATCGCAGATGCAGGTCCGAGACCGAGAGCGCCTCCCGAAAGCGGGCGTCGCCGGCCGCGTCGATGGTCACGATGGGTTCACCACCGGCCGCGGCCTGCCGCGCGATCGAACGGGAGAGCTCGAACTCCGCGGTCTCCAGGGTCTGCTGGTCGATGTTGCGCGCCACCTTGACGTTGAGCTCGCCGCTGTCGTCTTCGAGCAAGAGAAACCCGCGCTCGGCATCGGTCAGCTCGATGACCGTGTCGACGATCATCTCCAGCAACCGCGGCAGCCGCAGCTCGCTGTTGAGTCGTTTGTTGATCCGTAAGAGACGCCGGAGCCGCGATTCGGCGGCGATGGCCCGAGCCGCGGGCGGGTCCTCGCCGCTGACCTGGGAGCCTTCTGGGCGGAGCCAGGCCGCGTCGGGGTCTCGATCGAGCGCGGCGCGATGATGTTCGGGTGTGGCCATGCGAACCTCCTGAAAGATGACCCGGGCGAGATCGAGGGCGGCGCGGGCCTCGTCCCGCGCGCCGGCGCTCGCGGCGAGGCGGCCCGCCAGAGCGCAGAGGCGCCACGCGCGCGGCCGG
>CALAOV010000336.1 GCA_937889515.1 uncultured Myxococcales bacterium
GGCGGAGCCGCCGGGAACGGCGGGGCGGCGGGGGCCAGCACTTCGGTCTCGGTCCTGATGCACCACAACGATTTGGCGCGGGATGGCGTCTATGTCGATACGGGTCTCGCGCACACGACGGTCGCGACCTTGAAGATCGACGCCACCTTCGCCGGCGCGACCTACAGCGGGAACGTCTACGCCCAGCCGCTCTACCTGGCCGGCAAGGGCAGCGTGCCCGACCAGGTGATCGTCGCGACGGAAACCAATCAGGTCCACGCCTTCAATGCGGTCACCGGTGCGCCGACCTGGAACCGCGCGCTCGGGACCGCCGTCACCACGGGGCTTCCTTGCGGCAACATCGCGACGAACGGCAATTCGCTGGGGGTCACGGGGACCCCCGTCATCGACGCGGTCACCCGGACGATCTATCTCGACGCCATGACCGCCGATAGCGCGGCGACAGCGAAGCACTTCGTGCACGCGCTCGACGCCGACAGCGGCAACGAGAAGGCCGGATGGCCGGCGGCCGGGGTGGACCTGAACGCCAGCGCCAGCTCGGGCGGCACCACCTTCAACTCGCTCGTGCAGAACCAGCGCGCGGCCCTGACCCTGGTCGGCGGCAAGGTCTTCATCCCCTTCGGGGGACATGTCGGCGATTGCATGGGCTATCACGGGTGGGTGGTCGGGATCTCCACCTCGACGGTGGCGGCGGGCTCTGGAACGCCGACCGTGACCGCCTGGGCGACGCAGGCCATCGCCGGTGGAATCTGGGGATCGAGTGGGATCGCGTCGGACGGGACTTCGCTCTTCTTCGCTACCGGAAACTCCAAGTCCTCCGCTTCGGCCGGACCGTTCACCAGCTCGGGCGACTCCAACTCCAGCAACTGGCTCGACAGCGAGACGGTCTACAAGTTTCCGACCAGCCTGACCCCCCCCGCGATGGCGACGGCCACCGACTACTTCGTCCCCAGCAACTGGGTGAACCTCGACGACAGCGACGCGGACGTCGGAGGGACCGGACCGATGTTGGTGAACGTGGCCGGCGCGCCTGCCTTGATCGTCGCGCTGGGCAAGGACGGGAAGGCTTACCTATTGAATCGCGCCAATCTGGGCGGCTACGGCGCGACGCCGCTCGCCATCCGGACGGTCTCGGGCGGAGGCATCATCAATGCCGCCGTCGCCTACACGACCGCGACGGCCAGCTACGTCGTGTTCAGGGGGACGGGCAGCGGCTGCCCGAGTGGACAGACCGGCGGCCTGACGGCGATCAAGATTGCGCCCGGCGCCTCGGCGACCGCCGCGCCCACCATGTCGATCGCCTGGTGCGGCGGTCCCGGTACCAGCGGCTCGCCGGCGGTGAGCCAGACCGACACGAGCGGGTTGAACACGATCGTGTGGGCGGTCGGCGGCGACAACTTGCTCCACGGCATCGACGGCGACGCGGGGCAGACCGTCTGGTTCGGCGGCGGCTCGAACGCGATGTCCGCCGTGCAGGCGATCCAGACGCCGATTATCGCCAACGGTCGGGTCTTCGTGGCCTCCAACACGCAGGTCTACGCCTTCAAGCCCTGAGCGCGGAACCGACGCCGCGGGCGTGCGCCGCGCGCGCGATCTCAGCGCCCGGGCGCTACGACCAACCCCCAGGGGAGGCCGCCGACCTTGATCTTCTTGTCGACCTTGCCAGTCGCGAGGTCGACGATCGAGACGTCGTTGGAGGGTCCGTTGGCGGTGTAGAGCTTCTTGCCGTCGGCGCTGGTGGCGATCCCCCAGGGACGCGCGCCGACCCCGTCGATGAGGGCTTCGACCTTCCGGGTGGCGACGTCGATGACGGCCACCGATTCGCCACGCCCGTTGGAGACGTAGAGCTTCTTGCCGTCGGGGGAGAGCGTCTCGCCCATGGGGCGGGGGCCGAGGACGGTCTTGGCCTTGGGTTCGATCTTGATGCTGCCGGATGGCGCCATCTTGGCGACATCGACAACGGTGACCACGCCGCCGTTTTCGCAGCTCACGAAGGCGGTGGCGCCGTCGTGCGTGAACGCGACGCCGCGCGGCCGCGGGCCGGTGGCGACGTGCCCCAGCACGGTCAGCTTCTTGGTGTCTATGGCGAACACGGCGTTGTCGCTCTCCGAGGTCACGTAGACGACCTTTCCGTCGGGCCGAAGCGTGACCCCTTCCGGTTCCTGGCCGATGGCGGCTTTACCCTTGATCTTGCCCGACCGCAGATCGAGCGCGCTCATCTCGGCGGTCTCCTCGTTCGAGATGAAGATCGTCTTGCCGTCGCGGGACAAGTCGAACGCTTCGGGATCCTGGCCGCTCGGCAGCGTCCGCAGCAGCTTGCGGCTGGCCAGATCGACCACCCCGATGCCGTCGGCGGTGCGGTCGCCCGGCGGCAGCTTCGATTCGTCGACGCCCGGTCCGCCCCGCGGGGATCCGGAAAGCGCCACGTAGAGCAGCTTGCCGTCGCGCGACAGCTTGATGCCGCGGGGGCGCTTGCCGACCGGGATGCGCGCCGACACCTGGCCGACGTCGACGTCGACGACGATGATCTCGCCGCTCTCTTCGCCGCTCACGTAGAGCTCCGTTTTGGCCTGGGCGGGGGCGCTCCGGGCGGTGGCGGCGGCCAGGGCGGTCAGGGCGACGAGTGAGCGGAAGGCGAGGGGACGGGACATGACGCAGCAATACAGCAGCTTTCGGTCGGCCGCGCAGCAGCTTTTTGTCCCAGCCGACCCAGCTCGACCGGGGGCAGCAGTTGGCCTTGACTCGCCCGGCCAGAGGTGCAGAATAACGCCCATGAAGTGGGAAACGCCGTCCTTCGTCGAAATCAACATGAGCGCCGAAATTGGCGGATACGGAAGCGACTTTTCGGACCGGGATCCCTGGGGTCCCGTCGCGCAGAGCGCCGAGATGCCCAGCAAATCCGCGCTGGCGTCTGACGCCGCCCGACGCTGAGCGCCCGACGCCGGTAACGTGGAGTGTGGAAGTCCGCGTCCTCGGATCCGCGGCCGGCGGCGGCTTTCCGCAATGGAATTGCGGCTGCGGCAACTGCGCGGCCGTGCGACGTGGTGCGCCCGGCGTGCGCGCCCGAACCCAGGAATCGATCGCGGTCAGCGCCGACGGCGCCTCCTGGTTCGTCATCAATGTCTCGCCTGAGATTCGCGCGCAGATCGAGTCCTGCCCGCCGCTGACGCCGCGGGCCCCGCGCCATTCGCCGATCGCCGGCCTCTTGCTGACCAACGGCGATCTCGACCACTGCCTGGGGCTGCTCTCGCTGCGCGAGTCGCATCCGCTGGTCGTGTACGCGACCGAGAGCGTGCGGGTCGGATTCACGAGCGGGAACGTCCTTTATCGCACCCTCGAGCGGTTTCCCGGGCAGGCGACCTGGACGCCTCTGGCGCTCGAGCGTGAGCAGCCGCTGGGCGACAGCGGCCTGCACGTCACCGCGATCCCCACGCCCGGCAAGCCGCCCCTGCACCTGACTGGGATCCAGGCGCCCTCGCCGGATGACAACATCGGCCTCGTCATCCGCGATGCGCGTACCGGGGGCCGGCTGGCCTATTTCTCGGGTGTCGCGGGGCCCTCGGCGGCGGTCGCGCAAGCGCTCGCGTCGGCGGATGTATTTTTCTTCGACGGCACCTTCTGGTCGAGCGACGAGCTCCCCGCCGCCGGCATCGGCACCCGGCGCGCCGAGGACATGTCGCACTGGCCGCTGGGGGGACCAGAAGGAAGCCTGGCCTATCTGGCGCGCCAGCCGGGCCGCCGGATCCTGATCCACGTCAACAACACCAACCCGATCCTGCGCGACGACAGCGCCGAGCGGCAGGCGCTGACCGCGGCGGGGATCGAGGTCGCGGCCGACGGCCTGGAGCTGTCGCTGTGAGCGGAGCGGATGGGGTGTTGCTCCCGCCCGAAGATTTCGTGGCGCGCCTGCGGGATGAAGGCGTGCGCCGCTATCACGATCAGCATCCGTTCCACCAGCGGATGCACGCGGGCACCCTGACCCGTGCCGAGCTGCAAGCCTGGACGCTGAACCGCTACTACTACCAGACACGGATCCCGATCAAAGACGCGATCATCGTGTCGAAGTCGGAGGATCCGGCCTTTCGGCGGGCCTGGATCCGGCGCATCCACGACCACGACGGCGAGGGGCCCGAGACCGGCGGGCTCGAGCTGTGGTTGCGTCTGGCCGCGGCGGTGGGGCTCGATCGCGACGAGGTGGCCAGCTGCCGGCGCGTGTTGCCCGGCGTGCGCTTCGCCTGCGACAGCTACGTCACGCTCTGCCGGGAGAGCCCGCTGGTGGTCGCGGTGGCGTCGTCGCTGACGGAGATGTTCGCGCCCGATCTGATGTCGAAGCGGATCGCGGCCTGGGAGCAACACTACCCCTGGGTCGGCGCCGCGGCGTTGGGGTATTTCCGGGCCCGGGTGCCGCGCGCGCGCCGCGATGGCGACGAGGGGTTGGCCTTCGTGGTGGGCGAGGCGACCTCTCGCGCGCTGCAGGAGGCCTGCGTGGCCGCGCTGGTGCGCAAGACCGAGATCCTCTGGCACCTGGTGGACTGCGTGCAGCTGGCCACTGCGGGCGCCGCCCGCGCGGGGGCGCCCGCGTGATCGACCGGAACAGCCGCCTGCGGTTGGCGCGGCAGGTGCGCCTCAAGGCCGATCCGCGCTCGGGAAAACAGATGCTGCTCTATCCCGAGCGGGGCCTCGAGCTGAACGAGATCGCCGCGCGGGTGGCGGCGCTGTGCGCCGAGGAGACGACAGTCGGGGAGATCCTCGATCGGATGGCCGCCGCGGCCGCCGCCGGCACGCCGCGCGAGCGAATCGACAGCGAGGTGCTGGAGTTTCTCTGCGCGCTCGAGGACCGGGGCCTGCTGGTGGTGAGCGGGTCATGACGGAATCGTCGGCCGAATCGCCGCGCCCCTACACGCTGGTGGCGGAGCTGACCTACCGCTGTCCGCTGGCCTGCGGCTATTGCTCGAACCCGCTCGAGCTCGGGCGTCACACCGATGAGCTCGACACCGCCGCCTGGGCTCGGGTCTTCGGCGAGGCGGCGGCGCTCGGCATCCTGCAGGTGAACCTCGCCGGCGGCGAGCCGCTGGTCCGCCC
>CALAOV010000337.1 GCA_937889515.1 uncultured Myxococcales bacterium
ACGCCGAGGCCGTTGCGCCCGTCGATGCGCGCCGAGATCGAGCGCGTCGCTTCGACGCCGCCCGCACAGAAGATCACCGCCAGGCCGATCGCGAGCGGTCGAAGAGATCGTCCGCCGGCGCGCCCTTCCCCGAGCGAAGAATAGAGCTCCGCGTAGACCACGAATACGAACGGGATCGTCAGCGAGACGTAGTGCGCGAAGACTTGCTTGCGGGTCAGCGCCAGGAAGGCGAGATCGAGCGCGACGACCAGGACGGCACTCCATCCGAAGGGACCGAGGAATCCCGAAATCGCGCGCCCAGTCGACACGCGCGCGCGCCGGACCGCGGCGCGCGTCGCGACCCCGATCGCCAGCAGCAAGAGGCCGCCCGAAGCCAGCAGGGCTGCGAGGCGCAGGGGATGGAACGGGCGCGCCGGGCTCCCGTACCAAAGCGCGTGCCAGGCCGCCGTCTCGTTGAGGCCACCCCAGTATCCGGACAGCTCGTGGTAGGTGACGTCCAGGGTCAGGAAGCGCAGCACGTAAAGCGGGGTCAGAAGAAAACTGAGATTCCAGGCCCCGGTCTTGCCCACCTTGGCGGCGAACGTCTCGGATAGAAAAGCGTGCGTATTTCCAAACCCGGTTCGCAGCTCGTTCACGGCAAACGGGATGTAGAGCAAGAGCCCCAGGACGACGCCGATCGCCAGATAGCGCCGGTTCCAGCGCCGCCAGCTTCCGGCGGCCAGGGGCAGCAGCGCCACCCACACCACCGGCGCGGACATGTGCAGCTGCGGCAACGCCAGACAGGCCAGCGGGAGCGCGAGCGCCCACCCTCTCGATTCGGGCCGCTGCCGCAACCGGACCACGGCGAGAAGAGCCACCCCCTCGCAGAGCAGAAAAGCATGCGGATTCCAGACCCGATCGCCGAACAGCGCGCTCCAGGGCGACAGCGCCATCAGGGTCGCCGCGAATGCCGCGCCCGCCTCCCCGAAGGAGGGCCGCAGGGACGACCAGAACAGCCATACGGTGAGCGCGCCCAGGAGCTCGAAGAACAGGTTCCCCGCCTCCGGCGCCCGCGAGAACAGATACGGCACCGTCTCCAACCAATAGAAGAGCGGCCCGGGCAGGCGCGCCTGTCCGCCGCTCATCACGGGGCCGAGGAGCGGGAAGCTCTGCCCGTGGGCGATGCTCATGCCCACGGCGTAGTCCCGCGATTCGTCGCCGGTGAATCGCGCGGTGCTCACCAGCGACAGGCGCAGCGCGGCCGCCAGCACGAAGATCGCGAGGCCGATCCAGAACCCGCGCCGGTGCGTTCCGCCCGTCGTGGGAGCGGTGGCCGCCTTCCCCGGATCGCTCAGGTTTGCCTCCATGCCCGCTCGGACCCCGCTGGCCCGAGCCCGTCCATATCCCAGTGGGCGGGTCTCGGCAAACGACCCGGGTCCAAACCCGGCCAGATGCCCGATGAAACGAACTTGCGCAGAACCAGGACGCGCATACTCTGAAAGATCCGATGAGCGCGCCGACGCGACCCCGTACTCGGGGCGATCGTCCCCGGGTCGCCCTGGTGCTGTCCGGTGGCGGCGCGCGCGGCGCCTACGAGGCCGGCGTGATGCGCTACATCCGCGAGGATCTGGCGGGCGATCTCGGCGGCCAGGTCCAGTTCGACATCATCTCGGGCACCTCGGTGGGGGGCATCCACGCCTGCTTCTTCGCCGGCACCGCCGACATCCCCGAGAAGCAGGGCCGTCTGCTCTGCGACCGCTGGGAGAGCTTCGTGCTCGAGGAGATGGTCAGCTTCGGCGTCAAGGAGTTCATGCGGGCGCCCGCGACCCTCCTCGGCAGTGGGCACATCGAGGAGGTCGAGGGGCAGCGGCGCCTGGGTGGCATCGTCCAGACGCAGCAGCTCGAAAGGGTCGTACGGCGCCTGATTCCGTGGAGCCGCATCGGCACCAACATCCGGGACGGACACCTCGAATCGCTCTCGGTGACCGCCACCGACATCGGCTCGGGTAAGACCGTGGTGTTCGTCCAGAACGCCAGCGGTCACCCGCCCGACTGGAGCAAGGATCCCTTCGTGCGCGCCCAGGGCGTTACCATGGGGGCCGAGCACGCCCTCGCCTCGGCCGCGCTGCCGATCCTGTTTCCCGCCATCTGCATCGGCGAACGTTTCTTTTGCGACGGCGGTCTGCGCCAAAATACGCCGCTTTCCCCGGCGCTGCGGCTGGGCGCGGACAAGGTGCTGGTCATCGGCCTCCGCCAGCAGCCGCCCGTCAGCCAGGCGATCCCGGAAGAATCGATGCCCTTCCCGGGCGCGGCCTTTCTGGTCGGCAAGGTCCTGGACGCCTTCCTGCTCGACCACATCGACTACGACCTGGACCGACTGCGTCGTTTCAACGCGCTCATCCAGGCGGTCCGTGCCGCCGGCAGCCCCGAATACGTTTCGCGCTTCGACCAGGTGGTCACCGAGATGCGCGGCGCGCCCTACCGGGTGGTGGACGAGTTCATGATCCGCCCATCCTCCGACCTGGGCGAAGTCGCCGGCCAGGTCGCCCGCTCGGGTCGCTTCAAGGGCAGCGGCGGCGGTGCCGGCATTCAGCTCCTCCGGCGCCTCGCCACGGCCCGCGGCGGCAACGAGGCCGACTTACTTTCGTACATCCTCTTCGACGGCTTCTACGCGGCCGAGGTCGCCCGCCTCGGGTACGAGGACGCGCGCACCCAGCACGACGCCCTGGCCAAGTTCCTCGGCGACGCGGTCATCCGCGAATAGCGGAGGGGTTACAAGTTGGGGACCCTCGAAGGGTCCCGAGCCCCCACGCGATGGGCTCGGGCCGGCAAACCCGTCCCGCGCCCGACGCGTTTACTTCACCAGGCGGAGCTGGGGCCGGCGGCGGCGGCGGACGGAGAGCGCTTCGGCCAGCGGCTCGGCCAGCTCGGTTTCCGGGTGGGCGGGAACCGATTGCAGGCGCCGGACCGCCGGTGGCTCGGCAATCAAGATATCCTCGGGGATGTCCTCGGTGTACCGCACCTCGCGCCCGTCGACGCCGGAGATGACGTAGACCGCGGTCCAGGGAACCACCGTGAGCTGCGCCGCGCGCGAAAAGGACAGCGTCGCGCGAACGTGCACGTCGTCCACCTCGAGGTCGGGGATCAGGATCGGCAGGTCGTAGCCATATTGCAGGACCAGGTGGGCCTCTTCGCGAAACGACGGCGGTACGACGACGCCGGGCTGGCGCGCGTCCAAATGCAAAGACGTCCACCCTCTTTTCAAGAGCGCCAAGAAAGCCTGCTGCTTTGAGGGACGTTCGGGGAAGCTCATCCGCGCTCGAGGGGGGCCTGAAAGTCGGTAGAGTGTTACTTGGAAGGCGCCGGCTTGCAATGAAGAGCGCGCGCCGGGTGGCCAAACGGGCGTGGCCGCGAGGGAAATTCCTTGAAAAAATTTCCTGCCGCTCTCGCGCGTCGGGTTTTTGCGATACCCTTGCCGGGAGATGAACCGTCTGACACCCGTCGCGCCGCCGGGGGCCTCGCCCCGGTTTCCGTCGGGATGGCGCGCGCGCCTGGGGCGGGACCCGGTCCCGATCCTGCTCCGCGAAGGCAGCCGCGCGCTGGTCGCGCGCGTGCGCCGCGATCTCATCGACGACGACGAAGCCCCGCGCGCCGACGAGGTACTCACCTATCCCGAGGTGAAAGCCTTTCTGCGCAAGCAGGACAAAAGCGGCGCCTTTCCAGCCAAGCCACCCGAAAAAACGCTGGGCCCCGCCCGCTTCTCGCGGGCGGTCGCCGGCATCCGCGCGCTCGAGCGCATGGCCGACTATGGGCTCGGGCCGTCCGAGGCGCCCGTCGCGCAGACCGCCGAGATGTTGCTCGACTCGCAGGCCGCCGATGGCGGAATCGGCGCGCTGGCGCTGGGCGAGACACCCGAGTCGCGCAGCCGCGCCGTCGCCTTGCACTTCCAGGGGTGGGCGCTGGCGGCGCTCTGCCGCGCCGGCTTCGACACCGACGCGCGCGTCGAGCGCGGATTCAACTTTCTGCTCGCGAACCGCCAGGCCGACGGCGGCTGGGCCTGGCGGGGCGTCCGCACCGACTCGGCCGCGCGCCCGTCGAGCCATCTGGTGACCGGCATGGCGCTGCGCGCGTTCGCGTCGTCGCCGTCCCGCCGGACCTCACGGGAAGCCCGCCGCGCCGCCGAGCTGCTGGCGACGCGGTTCCTGCAGCCCGACCGCTATCCCGATCGCAAGGCGCCCAGCTACTGGGAACAGATCGGCGAGCCACGCTTCTGGACCGACGTGCTCGACGCGCTCGACGGCGTGACCGCGGTCGGGCTCGGCAAGGAGAACTCCGGGGTCCGCACGGCCGAGGCCTACGTTCGCGGCCGTCAGAATGCTGACGGGCTCTGGTATCCAGGATCGCCGGCTCGACCGGACGCCGCCGCCAAGACCGCGGGAATAGCCACGAAAGAACGGGAGCCCGCGCGCTGGCTGACGGTGCGCGTGCTCATCATTCTGCGCCGGGTGAATTAGGCCGTAGGGCTCCGGAAACGTGATAGAAGACGCACGCTTGTCCCGACAGCCCACCACGCCTGCGGAAGCTCGGGCGATTCACGATTTGCCGATCCCGGACCTGATGTTGCGCGCGCAGCTGGTGCACCGCGAGCACCACCCGTCGACGGACGTGCAGCTCTGCTCTCTGCTGTCGGTCAAGACCGGCGGCTGCCCCGAAGACTGCGCCTACTGTTCCCAGTCGTCGCGTTACGACACCGGCCTCGAAAAGCAGCGGATGATGAAGACGCCGGAGGTGCTGGAGGCCGCCGAACGCGCCAAATCGGCCGGGGCCACCCGCTTCTGCATGGGCGCCGCCTGGCGCGAGGTCAAGGACGGTCCCGCCTTCGACGAGGTCCTCGAGATGGTGCGCGGCGTGCGCGGGCTCGGCATGGAGGCCTGTTGCACGCTGGGCATGTTGACCGACGTGCAGGCGCGGCGGCTGGCCGAGGCGGGCCTGACCGCGTACAACCACAACCTGGACACCTCGCGCTCGTTCTACGGATCGGTCATCTCGACGCGCAGCTACGACGATCGGCTGCGCACGCTGCAGACCGTGCGCGACGCCGGGATCACCGTCTGCTCGGGCGGCATCATCGGCATGGGCGAATCGATCGACGATCGCTGCGCCATGCTGGCCACGCTGGCCAACCTGGATCCGCAGCCGGAGAGCGTCCCCGTCAACGCGCTGGCGCCGATGCCCGGAACGCCGCTCGGTGACCGCGCGACCGTCGATCCGCTGGAGCTGGTCCGGATGATCGCGACCGCACGCATCCTGATCCCCAAGGCGCGGGTGCGGCTTTCGGCCGGCCGGCTGGCGCTCTCGCGCGAATCGCAGGTCCTCTGCTTCCTGGCCGGCGCGAACTCGATCTTCTACGGCGAAAAACTACTCACCACCGGCAATCCGGACGTGGAGGCCGACCAGAGCCTCCTGCGCGCGGTCGGAATGCGGGCGGCCCCACTCGAGATGGTGACCGAATGAGCGCCGAAGCAGTCCCGAGCACCCTTGATGCCGTCCACGGGGCCGAGTGGGCGCCCTGGAAGATGCCCTGGTGGCGTCCCGCGCCCAGCGACCGCCTGACGTTCGTCTGGATGATCCTGATTCACGTCGGTGCCGTGGTCGGCCTGATCCTGACGCCGTTTCCCGGGTGGCGGGTGATCCTGGCGGCCGCGACGCTGCACTTTCTGGGGGGCCTCGGCACGACCGTCTGTTACCACCGCGGCATCACGCACAAGTCGGTGCGCCTGCACCCGGCGGTGCGCAACGTCCTGACCTTCTTCGCGATGCTGAACGGATCGGGCGAGCCGCTATCCTGGGCGGCGCACCACCGCCTGCACCACGCCAAGTCCGACACGCCCGAAGACATCTCGAGCCCGCGCGTGGGGGGATTCTGGTGGTCGCACCTCCGCTGGTTGTGGCAGGCCGGCGCGCCGCCGATCCGCAAATACTGCCGCGACATCGACACGCCCGCCTACCGGTTCTGGACGCACATGCAAACGCCGGTCTCCTTGCTGGGCTTTTGCATCGGGATCCCTTTCGGCCTGGCGGCCTTTTTCTGGCTGGGACCGATCCGGCTGGTCTTCGCGCTGCACGCCCAGTGCTTCGTGAACAGCGTCTGCCACATGCGCGCCAACGCCGGCCCCGACGAGGAGACCGCCCAGAATGTGCGCTGGCTCTCGCTCATGCACTTTTTCCAGGGCGAGAACTGGCACCGGAACCACCACGATCGCCCGGGTTCCGCGCGCCTCGGGGGGACGCCCGGTCAGCTCGACATCGGCTGGTACACGATCCTGTTGCTCGAGCGACTGGGCCTGGCGAAGGACGTGCGCCGCCCGACCATCGAGCGCTCGCTCGACGCGGCGGCCTGAGCCCGCCGCGGGGCCACGGCCTCGGAAAGCGGGGTTTACCGCCAGCCCCACTGGCGGCGCGCTTCGTAGGCGGCGAGGGCGACCGAGGTGGAGAGATTGAGCGAGCGGAGCTCCCCGTCGAGCATCGGGATCGCGACCGTTTGGTCCGGGCGGCTTTCGAGGATCTCCGTTGGCAGGCCGACGCTCTCGCGGCCGAAGACCAGCACCGCCGGCCGCGGATAGCTGACCTCTTGAAACGTTCGTGGGGCGCGGGTCGTGAAGAAGTACGGCGCGCCCAGGGATGGCAGCGCCCGCGCGAACGACGCCCAATCCGCCCAGACCTCCGGGTGCACGCGCGGCCAGTAGTCGAGTCCGGCGCGGCGCACCTCCTTGTCGTCCAGCGAGAACCCGAGCGGTCGTACCAGGTGAAGCTGCGCCCCCACCGCCAGGCAGGTGCGGCCCGCGTTGCCGGTGTTCCAGTGGATCTCGGGCTCGACCAGAACGACGTGCAGGTCGGACATGGCCGCTAGGAGGTCCCCGCGGGTAGGAGCCGAAAGGCACCGGGCGGAAGATCGCGCGGCAGCTCGTGATCGCCGAAGCGAACCCGACACAGGCCGAGCACGTGGCTGCCGAGCGCGGCGAAGATACGCCGCACTTCGTGGTAGGCGCCGCCCACGACGGCGATCGTCGCGAGGTCGGTGGTCTCGGACGCGATCTGCAGGCTCGGGTGGGCGTCCGCCCTGGCGAGCGTTTCGAGGTGCGTGACCTGGGGTCGGTGACCGTCGTCCAAGACCAGCTCCGCGGGCAATGGATGGAAGGGCCGGGCGAGCGCCGCCTGGTAGGTGCGCGGCACGGCGCGCTTGGGATGCGTGAGCCGCTGGATCTCGCCGCCGTCGGTGGTCCAGATGAGCAGGCCCGAGCTCTCGAGGTCGAGCCGGCCAACGGCCCGCAGCTCGCCCCAGAGCGGGGCGTCGCGAAGCAGGTCGTAGGCCGTAGGATGACGCGCGTCGCGCAACGCCGTGACGCAGCCGACGGGCTTGTTCTGGATGAGACGCGCGCGTTCGTACAGGAGATGGCCGTCGTCGTCGACCTCCACGGCGAGTGGCAGATCGCGTTCAGAAATGTCGAGCCGTGGATCGCTGGCGCCGACCCCCGCGATCCGGACGCGGCCGGCCGCGATCGCCGCGCGCACGGCGGTGCGCGACCAGGCGAGGTTGCGCGCGAGGAGCACATCGAATCGCATGCCGCCTATAGCTCGCCGAGTCCGCGAAGTTTTTCTTTGACCTCGCGCAGGAGAGGCGCCGGAAGGGCGCCCAGCTTCCGCTTGAAGCGCCGGTTGTCGATGGCGCGGCTCTGGTCGATCATCACTTCGCACTCCCGGGAGTTGCCCGCGATGCCCGCCACCAACCGCACCCGCAAGATATTTTCGCCGACCAGCCTGGTCGTGCAGGGGAGAACCCAGGTCGAGGGGTGGCCCGCGACGTTCAGAAGATCGGTCTGGATCACCAGTACGGGACGGGCCTTGCCCAGCTCGGTTCCGAAGCGGGGATCGAGGGCCGCGGCGTAGAGCCCGCCGTGATCGATCCGGAGAGCCATCTACCGGACCTCGCGGCCCTCATCGTCCAGGCCGTCGGCGGACCAGGAATCCAGCTCGCCCAGCTCGGCGAGAGTCGACTTACGGACGGCCTTCGCGGCCTGCGCATAGGCGGCCTTCAGGGCAACCCGATCGGTGGTTTCCTTCAAGAGATTGAGCCCACGCCGGACGACCTCGACCTTGGTCCGCGCGCCAAGGCGCTTCATCAGGCCGTTGACCAGCAACACCTCGGCCGGAGGCAGCGTGATGCTGGACTTGGTATTCGACTTCATACTTTTATAATACCGTAGTCCCCATGTTGAGGCAAATGATGCACGTATCAAGGTCTTCAACCGCGCGAGAGCCTCGCGGGGCGTCTACGGATCAGCGCGGGGCGCCGGCGGCGTGCTTGAGTGCTTCGCGGATGTCGGGGTGCTCGTCGAGGAACGCCTGGCGGCTCTCGCGGCTGATCTCGACCACCACCGTCGCGTCGCGCAGGATCTTGGACTGGCAACCGAGACGCGAGGTCGCCTGCACGTCGAAGGCCTTGTCCATGATGTCCTCTTCGCGATCGGAGGCGGCTTCGAGCACGTCGAGCCCCTGCTTGACGTAGACGTGGCAGGTCGAACAGGCGCAGACGCCGCCACAGGCGGAGCCGACCTGCGCGTGCGCCTTCTGGGACGCCTCGAGAATGCTGGTTCCGATCGGAACCTCGATCTCGATCCCGTCTGGTTCGAATCTGACCTTCGGCATGTGTCGTTTTCTCTGGGCCGCCGCTAGTGCGAATGCCCGGCGTGGCTACCGGCGCGCGTCGCGAGGTCTCGCTTGGAGGCCGTCTCGTCGGCCTTCGCTTCGACCGCCGCGACGTCCCGGCCGCGCAGGCCCGTTTCGACCGCGCGGTTCATCCGCCGGCCGGCAAACTCCTTCGAGGCATGATCCACCTCTTCGACCGCCAGGCGGATGGCGTGGTGATCGCCACCGGCCTGCGCCGCCGCCAGCGCCGCCAGCGCCGCGTCGATCGCGACGCGGTCCGCTTCGGTGAGCAGCTCCGGTGAGTCGCCCATCGCGATGCGCGCCGCGGCCGCGATGCCCTCGGCCTCCACCCGCTGCTCGGCGAGCTGCCGCGCCTTGAGATCCTCGTCGGCGTGGGCGAACGAATCGAGCAGCATCCGTTCGACCTCGTCGTCGGTGAGGCCATAGCTCGGCTTGACCTCGATGGCCGCCTCCTTGCCGGTGAGCTCCTCGCGGGCCGACACCCGCAGGATGCCGTCGGCGTCGACCAGGAAGGTCACCTCCAGTCGCGCCATCCCGGCCGGCATGGGCGGGATGCCCTTGAGCGAAAACTCCGCCAGCCGCCGGCAGTCCGCGACCAGCTCGCGTTCGCCCTGAAGGACCTTCAGCTCGAACCCGGTCTGCTTGTCGGCGTAGGTGGTGAAGGTCTGGGTCGCGCCGCAGGGGACGGTGGTGTTGCGGTGGATGATCTTCTCGACGACGCCGCCCATGGTCTCGAGGCCGAGCGACAGCGGAACCACGTCGAGCAGCAGCACGTCCCCCTGCCCCGCGCCGCCGGCCAGGATGTCGGCCTGGACCGCGGCCCCGAGCGCGACCACCTGGTCGGGATCGATGTCGGCCAGTGGCGGCTGACCGAAGAGCTTCTCGACGAGCTGCCGGACCAGCGGCATGCGGGTCGCGCCGCCCACCCGGATCACGCCGCAGACGGGGGCCACCTCCAGGCCGGCGTCCTTGAGGGCGCGGCGGACGGACGGCGCGCAGCGCGCCAGCACCGGTTCGACGAGCGCCTCCATCTCCGCCCGGGTCAGGCGCGCCGTGGTCGTGCGATCGGGAAGCGCGATCTCGATCGCCGCTTCGGTCTCGACCGTCAGCTTCTCCTTGAGCGCGCGCGCCGCATCGAGCACGCGGCGGATGGTGCCCGGATCGATCTCGGTGCCGAGGCCCAGCCGCGCGAGGATCGCGCCAGCGATCGCGCGATCGAAATCGTCGCCGCCCAGCGCGGAGTCGCCGCCGGTGGCCTTGACCTCGAAGACGCCCTCTTGAAGCTTCAGGATCGAGACGTCGAAGGTGCCGCCGCCGAGGTCGAACACCGCGAAGGTCCCCTCGGCCTGCTTGTCGAGGCCATAGGCCAGCGCCGCCGCCGTCGGCTCGTTGATGAGGCGCAGCACCTCGATCCCCGCCAGCCGGCCCGCATCGCGCGTCGCCTGCCGCTGCCCGTCGTCGAAATAGGCGGGCACCGTGATCACGGCGCCCGCCAGCGGGCCACCGAGCGCCGCCTCGGCCCGGGCCCGGAGCGCCTTCAGGATCTCCGCCGACACTTCGAGCGGTGTCACCGCACGCGCGCCGCCCGTCACCGAGAAGCGGACCACCCCCTCGTTCGGCCCCGCGGGCGCGAATAGATAGGGGGTGAGCTTTCGGGTGGCCTCGGCGTCGCGGGGGCCGCGGCCCATGAAGCGCTTGATCGACGCGAT
>CALAOV010000338.1 GCA_937889515.1 uncultured Myxococcales bacterium
GATGCCGGATGCGCCGCCCCGCAGCCGGCCAGCGCCCAGGTCAGCGCGAGCGCGCCGGCCACCGCGGCGGGAATGTCGAGCGGGGCACGCGTCGGCACGCACCGAGCCTATCGCAAAGAGCTAGAGCGTGTCGGTCGGTCGGGTGACCGCGCGAAGGCGCGCGCGCGTCACGGTGACGAACTTCTGGCCGTCTTGCACCTGCATCTCGAGCATCACGGGGCCAAGATCGGGCGCGAAGGTGGTGCGGGTGATGCGCACCGGGTCGGTTCGCGTGACCTCGACGATGACGCAGCCGAGGTAGTGCTCGCCCGAATCGAGCTTGAAGTCGCTGGTCACGGAGGCGATCCGGGCGCGGCCGCCCTCGACCGGCCACTCGGCGCCCACCTGCACCGGACCCTTGATGACGTAATCGCCGACGCGGTCGCCTTCCTTCTGTGCGACGCCGTTGGCGGTGACCGCGTAGGCGAGCCGCTCGTCTCCGGCCTGTACGAACGTCGTGTCGCCGCTGTGCTCGAGCACGACGTAGGTGGCGAGGATGTTCACGCCGTCCTTCTCGACGTCGTAGGCCCACTTCCAACCTGGCGCCAGCGGGTAGTAGTCGGCGGCGGTCAGATTGGCCCGCGGCATGATACCGGCCGGCGGCCCCCCTCCGGTGGCACAGCCGAGCGCCAGCGATGCCAGCGCAATCCCCAGGACGAATGGACGCATGCTCCCAGGATAGTCAACGATCCCCGACAACCTCTCAATTATCTGAGACCGGGCCGTCCGGGGCGGACAAAACAGCCTGCCTTGACGACCACGCCCGGTGGTATGAGCCTTGCTATCTTCTCGAAGACGAGCGGTCGTACCCGATGTCGAAGCGCAGGTTCCTAGCCGGTATCCCCCTCTTTCTGCTGCCGCTGCTCGTCTCGGCGCGGGCGCAGGCCGTGAACGCGCCGGAGGTCGAGGTGGATGGCGCGGCGCTCAAGGCGGAGCGTGGGCGCCTCCGAGGTGAGCTCGATCGGGTCGGGGCCGAGATCGACGCGCTCAAGAAGGCGAGCCGGGGTGTCGGCGACGACTACCGCCTCCGGGCCCGGTTGGCGGACGCCGAGGCGCTGGCCCGGCGCCTCATCGAGATCGAGGCCCGCCTCGGACTACATGCGGCCGCCGGAAAACCGGCACCGCTGCCGGTCGCCGCGCCGACCGACGGCCCGGCCGACCTCGACGCCAAGGCCGACATCCTGGCCGACCAGTCGCGTCGGGTGCGCGGCGAAGCGGACGCGCTGGGACGGCGGGTCGCCGAGATCAAGGGTCGGCAAGAGCTGCGGCGACGGGCCGCCGACCTCGACCGAGATCCCTTTGCGCCCCTCGAAGGCTCGAAGCGGCGGGTGGCGAGCATTGCCGCGACCGGCCAGCTCGTAGATCACGGCGATGGGCGCAACTCGACCACGATCATCGCCGTGCCCGGCACGAACGCGCCGGGCACCGGCCCGCAGGTCACGGGCGCGTCGTTTCCGCAGGTCCCCGTGCAGACCCCGACGCCGTCGCCGACCTTGGGCGCGCCGGCGATGCTCTCGGTGGAGCTCCGCGATCTGCTCGACCCCGCCACCGTCGCCGACATCCGGCGCCTCGAGGGGACGAAGACCCCCGGCGGTTCGGTGCAGGCGCTCGAGCGGGCGGTCGTCGCGTTGCGCGCCCGCGCCGACGCGCTCGATGGGGCGGCGCGCGCGATGCGCGCCTCGGGCCACGCGGCGCACTGACGGCGGACCAGTCACCGGGTACACTCCCGGCGCATGGGGCGGTGGGCGCTCGGGCAGACGCTGGCCGCGATTTTTCTCGTCGGGTGGGCCGCGACCGCGGACGCCGAGACCGAGGCGCCCGACACAGAGCGCTACACCCTTCGCGCGGAGCTCGGCGCCGAATACGACACCAACGCCCACCGGGCCGAGATGGTCACCGGTGCGGCCAATGCGCCGGTCGTCGCTTCCCCGGTGGAGCGGGTGGTGGTGGCCGGAACCCTCTCGGACGTCGTGTCCGACGGGCAGGTGATCGCGCTGGCCGCGACGGTGGCCGGCAAGCTCTACGACGCGCACGACGCGCACGACGAAGACGTCGCGATCGTGTCTTCTTCGGTGGCCTGGCAGAAGACCTTGGGTCCGACGACGTCACTGACGCTGGCGGGCGCCTACTACGAAGCCTTCCAGGGACCGCCGGCTAACCTGGTCGACGCCGACGAGCGACGCGATTTCCGGTCTCTGATCCCGACGCTGCAGCTGGACTGGGCCGCCGGAGAGCGCCTCGGCGTCGCGGCCAGCGCCGGCTACCGGACCTTCGTGTTCAAGCCCGATCGCGATGTGGATTTCATGGCGCCCGCGGCCGCGGTCGAGCTGCGCTGGGCGCGCCAACCGGACAGCGGCACCGACTGGGAGGCGGGCGCCGGCGCCGCCTTCGAGCACCGCACGTTCGGGGGACCCGCGTTCGTCGACAACTGCTCGAGCGCGCCGCAGCCGGGCCTCCCCTGCTCGGGTCCCGACACCCGCGTCGACAACCTGCTGATGAGCCACCTCGAGGTGACCCGAACCGGTCGCGTTCTGCTGGGCGCCGGGTATGCCTTTCACTACAACTTGTCGAACAGCTTTGGCGAGACGGTGATGCGGCATTTCGCGATCGGCCGGATCGCCCTGGCGCTCCCCGGTGGGCTCATGCTCGCCGCGCGCGCCGAGCTGCTCTTCGCCTTTTACCGCGACCCGGTGGTGGTGGGGCTGGGACCAATCGCCCCCGGCAACGTCGTAAGCGTGGAGAGCATCGAGGACGAGAACCGATCGAGCGCGAGGGTCGATCTGTCGCGCGATCTGGGCGAACGGCTGCGCCTCACCGCCCGGTACACGTTCTACGCCAACGAGCTCGGTACCACGGCGGCGGTCAGCTACCGGCGTCAAACGCTGCTGCTGTCGCTGGCGTTCGCGCTCGAGAAGTAGAGGCCGCCGGCGAAGCGGGCTAGCGAAGCGCCAGCTGAACCGTCACCTAGATCGGAAGAGCGTCGTGTAGGGAAAGAGTGTAGATCTCGGTG
>CALAOV010000339.1 GCA_937889515.1 uncultured Myxococcales bacterium
TCCTATCGGCCGGCTCGCCTTCGCGAGCCGGCCGTTTCTATTTCTGGCCGGCGATCGCCGCGTAGGCCCGATGGGCGGGGACGGTAACGAGCTCGCGGGAGGGCAACACCAGGGCCGTGAGCTCGCGGCCGTAGACGCAGCCGCTGTCGAGGCCGGTCGCGAAGGGGTGCTGTTGCAGACCTCTCACGGCGTCGTGACCGAACACGACGTGCTCGGGGCCTGGCCACAGCGCAGCCCAGGGGGTTCCGTCGAGCCGCCGCGAGGGTGTGCCGTCGGCGCGGATACTTCGCAGGTTGAGCAGGTGCTCCCGCTCCTGGCGCTCGAGCGCGACGCCCGGAACCAGGCCCCCGTGGACCACCAGGTGGGGCGTCTCGGTCCCGGCCGCGTCGAGGCGCAACCACAGCGGGAGCGCTTCCAACCAGGCGATGTCGGCCGCGTCCAGCGCCTCGGCGATGGCGCGGTGCCTGGGCCGGACGTCGTCCTCGCCGTGCACCGCCCGCAAGACATGCGCGTCGTGGTTGCCGAGCACGGCGGCGACGCCCGACTCCCGGGCCCAGCGCACGACCCCGACGGAATCCGGACCCTTCGCCACCAGATCTCCGACCAGCACGACCCGATCGTCCGGCCCGCGCCCGCAGCGGGCCAGCAGCGCGTGCAGCTCGTCCAGGCAACCGTGGATATCGCCGACGACGAGCGTGCGCATGGCTCGGTTTTGCCACGATCGGGTCGCGTTTGCGACCGGCCGCCGCGGTCAGTCGGCGATCGAGATCTTGTTCATCTTGATCGGCGTCTTCGGACGATCGCCCGCGTCGCGCGGCGCCTTCGAGATCTGGTCGACGACCTCCATGCCCCCGACCACCTTGCCGAACACCGGATGCTTCGATTGCCCAGGCGTGAACCAGTCCAGGTAGGGGTTGTCGATGACGTTGATGAAGAACTGGCAGCTCCCGCTCTGCGGGCCCTTGTTGGCCATCGAGAGGGTGCCGCGCGCGTTGGAGATCTTGGCGTCCGCCGGATGCTCGTCGGCGATCGTCCCGAGGGGCGAGTCGCCGGTGCCGGCGCGCGGGCTGCCGGGGTCCTTGCTGTGGGGACAGCCGAACTGCACCATGAACTTGTCGATCACCCGGTGGAAGTGCAGTCCGTCATAAAAACCGCTCTTGGCCAGCTTCACGAAGTTGCCGGCGGTGATGGGCATCTTGTCGGCGAGAAGCTCGACCTTGATGTCGCCCAGGGAGGTGCTCAGCGTCGCGATGGGGTTGGACATGGCGCGGGAGCTTAACGCAATTCCAAGGCCGCGACGACCTCATCGAGCGTGTCGAACGGCACCGATCTGGCGCAGAGCTGGTGGAGCGGGCTGCCGCGAACGGCGAAGACCCGATCGCAGGTTTCGGCGGCCGGCAGATCGAGGCGTCCGTCACCGACGTAGACGGTCGGGTGGCCGGGATGCTGGGCGCGGAGCCCGGCCACGACGTGGCTCTTGAAGTCCTCGCCGGGCGCGAGGTGCAGCCCCGGCGGCAGCGACACCACCCAGCGCCCGTCGACGAAGCGGCCGGCGAACGCCGCGATCGGGATTCCCGGCGGGAGCAGGGCCTCGATGTAGAAGGTGAGGCCATGGCTGATCACCGAAAATGGCCAGCGCCGGTCCCGACACAGCTCGGTCAACGCCGGCAGCCCCGGACGGAGTCGCACCCGCCCGCGCGCCTCGGCCAGCAGCGTCTCGGCGGGGAGGGTCAGATCGCCATACCCGCGGGTCATCATCTCGAGCGGCGTCGAAGCACCGGCATAGGTCTGCGGCAGGATCTCTTGCCGCCAGTCGTACGACAGATGCAGGTCCCAAAAGAGCGTCGTGACGTCCTCGATCGTCAACGTCCCGTCGAAATCGGAGACGACGATCATGGCGCCTTTCGCGGGCCGAAGACGGCCATCACCGGCGCGTGGTCGCTGGTCCCGACCTCGCGCAGCGACACGCAGCTCTCAGCGGCCGCCGCCAGATCGCCGCTGGCCAGCAGGTAGTCGATCCGCCACCCGAGGTTGCGCTGGCGCAGGTTGCGCCAGGGCGCCCACCAGGTGAAGAGCGCGTCGTTGTTCGGCTCGCGCTCGCGCGCCAGGTCGTGCAGCGCCCCTTCGGACAGGATCCGTTCGAAGACCGCCCGCTCGTCGGGCCGCTGGCCCACCGTCCGCTCGTCGCGATCGCGCGGGTTGACGTCGATGGGCGCGCGCGCCACGTTCAGATCGCCGCAGAGGATCGCCGCCGGCGTAGTCTCGCGCAGCCCGGCCGCGTAAGCCGCCATCGCCTCCAGAAAGCGCATCTTGGCCGCGAAGTCCTTGCCGCCGTTCGGCACGTAGATCGACGCCACCAGTACGCCGTCGACGATCGCCGCCGCGATGCGGGTCTCGTGATCGAACTCGGGATGGATGAAGAGCGGGCGGTCGGGCGCCACAGCCTGACGGATCAGCAGCGCCACCCCCGAGTAGCCCTTGGTTCCGTGCCAGTACGCCCAATAACCCGGGATGTCGCCGACCGTCTTGGGGATGTGGTCGACGGTGGCCTTGATCTCCTGCAGGCACAGCACGTCGGGCTGCTCGCGCGAGACGAAAGCCGCGACCTCGTCTTGCCGCGCGCGGATCCCGTTGACGTTCCAGGTGGCGATCTTCATGCTCGTGCCGCGTTGATCTACCGTTTCTGTCGCCCGCGGTCACGCGCATGAGCGCCCCTGCATCCGATTCTCCGGGCGCGTGGACCCCCCGCGCCCGCCCGCTCATCGTGGTCATCGCTGCCGGCATCTTCGTGACCGGCTTCGGCTGGCCGGGGATCATCGGCCGGCTTCCCTTCAGCCTCCTGCTCAAGAACCAGCTCCACATGCCGGCGCAGAAGGTGGCGGCGTTTTGGGCGGTGGCGACCTTCGCCTGGTACATCAAGCCGCTGGTCGGCTTCGTCTGCGACGCCTATCCCCTGTTCGGCACGCGCCGCCGCGGCTACATGCTGACCGGCGCGGTGCTCGCGGGCGTGTTCTGGTTGGCCTTCGCCGTCGTGCCACGGTCTTACCTGCCCCTCATGGCGGTCATGACGGCCCTCAACCTGGCCCTGGTCGCGGTGAGCACCGTCGTGGGCGGTCTGCAAGTCGAGGTCTCCCAACGTTACAACGCCACCGGACGCCTGGCCTCGCTGCGCACCGGGCTCGAAGGCGTGATGAACCTCCTGGCCGGGCCGGTCGGCGGCTGGCTGGCGATATGCGCGTTCGCCTGGACGGCAGTCGCCGGCGCCGGCGTGCTGCTGTCGTTCGTGCCGGTGGCGGCGGTTCTCTACCGCGAGCCGCGCGGCTCGCGTGCCGACGTCGCCGTCTGGGCGACCGCCCGCCAGCAGATGAGGATCATCGTCCGGTCGCGCGCGATGTGGGGCGCTACCGGGCTGCTCTTCCTGGTCTACCTGGCGCCCGGGCTTCAAACCTCGATGCTCTACTACCAGACGGACGTGCTGAAGCTCGATCCGCGCTTCATCGGCCTTTTGCAGCTGCTGGGCGGCGGAGGTGGAATTCTGGGCGCGGCGACCTACGCGGTTGTCTGCCGCCGGTTGACGCTCAAGGTCTCGCTCATCGCCGGCATTCTCCTGAACGCCGCCAGCGCGCTGCTTTACTTGCGTTACGACTCTGCCGCCGCCGCGGCGATCATCGACACCTCGGCCGCCTACCTCACGATCCTGGCCACGATGCCGCTTTACGACCTGGCCGCGCGCGCGACGCCCCCCGGCATCGAGAGCTTTGGTTTCTCGCTCATGATGAGCATCCGCAACGTCGCCATCTTCGCGATCTCCGACGTGGTGGGCTCGTACCTCTATGGCCACTACCACGTCGGGTTCAAGCAGCTGGTCTGGCTGAACGCCGGCTCGTCGGCGGCGGTCCTGTTTTTCATTCCGCTGCTCCCCGCGGCCCTGTTGGCGGCGCGCGAAGAGCCCCGTCCGGTCTGACCAGGGAAATTTGCGGCGGCTGATAGGATCGTCTCCGGTGCCCACCGGGGAAGGCTCCCTACGCGATCTGGCGCGCCTCGCGGGCGTTTGTCTGTCGCTGGCGTGCGCGACCTTGCCGTGGCCGGACGAGCCCGGGGTTCCCGTCGAGGTGAGCCAATCCGCCAACGTCGACGCGGCCGACACCTTCCTGGCGGCGCTCACCGACCAGCGCCGAACGGCGGGACGTCCCGCGCCGCTGGTCGCCTCCCGCTACCAGGCCGACATCCGAACCTTCGCGCTCGATCTGCAATCCGGGAAGATCTCGGCCACCGTTGCGCGCCGGGCCATCGAAAGCTGGGGGCAGGCGGCCTACGGGCGGACGGTCGAATCCTGGGCGATCGATTGCGGGGCCCGAGACAAGATGGCAATTCCCGCGAACATGATCGACCTGCCCTCGGCGGTCATCTCCTATGCGGCGGCCCATTTTCGGCCGCGCTCGCTGGCGCAGGGTCCGAACCAATGCGCGATCCTCGTGGTGGCGCTGACCGGCATCGAGCCGGTGGCCCCCACGGCGATCAAATGACGCAACCGATGCGGGCGCCGTCGATCGCGATCTCGTCCAGCCACATCTCGAACGGCTCGGTCGTGGCCTGATACTCCTGCCAGCCGAGCCAGACGCTGGTGAACTGCGGCAACGTGAAGGGCACGCCGGCGTTCCCCTGGTGCGGCGCGGCAGCCGTCGTGTCCAGCGAGGGGTGCTCGACCGCGTCCCACCAGAATCGGGTCTGGTTGTGCGCGCCGTCGTGCTGCCATTCGATGCACAGCCACTGTCCGGTCGGCACCGGCGCGGGCGTTGCACCGGGGCCGGGATCTTGGTCGGCGTTGGTCCAGTCGCCGGTGCCATTCGGATCGGTCAGGCTGTCGGTGCCGACCCCGAACAGGTTGGCCCCGTTTTCGAGCTGACCGCTCAGGCGAATCTCGCCGGTGACGCCGGTCCCCGACGCCGCGATGAACGTCCAGTGCGCGTAGGTGAAGGCGGCCGCGGGCACCGGGAGCGATTTGAAGTAGACGAAGGCGCGGCCGTAGTACGCGTCGTTCGGCGCGGGGAAGGTCTTCGTCTCGGAGATGTACGAAAGGCCGTTGCCGGTCTTGGTGACGTGGAGCGCGTGGGTGCCACGCGCCGCCTGCTGCGTGTCGATGACCGGCGCATCGCCGTTCACCCGCCAGGTGGTGGTGTCGAGCACCCCGCTTTCGAAGTCCTCGCACAGCTCAAGGTGTGCGGCGCCGCAGCGGCTCTGCCCGAAGAAGGCGGCGCGGTTCGGGGAGAGATCGCGCCCGTTCGAACCGCCACCACCGGAGCGACAGGCGGCCAGCAGCGCGGCGGCCGCGCACACGAAAGCGGCGACCGCCCGGACCTGCCCCATCACCTTATTAGAACCGGACTTGGATCTCGTAGCGGCGGTTCTTGGCCTTCTTGGCCGGCGTGTCGTCGGGTGTGACCAGCGGTCGCTCGGAGCCCATCCCCACGGAGACGATCTCGCTGGGCGCGATGCCGCGCGCCACCAGCTCGCGCACCATCACCGCGGCGCGCTTGCCGGACAGCTCCTTGTTGTGCGCCGCCTTGCCGCTCGAATCGGTGTGTCCCGAGACCTCGAACTTGTAGCTGTTCACACCGGCGACCTTGAGCCGCTTCTTGACGTCGACCAGGGTGTTGGCCAGCTTCTTGACCTTCTTGTCGCACCCGGGCGCCAGCTCGTCGCTGTCGGTCTTGAAGCTGCACTGATCCTTCCGTCCCTCGGCGAGCAGCTTGGCGTTGACGTCCTTGAGGGCCTTGTCGCGCGCGGCATTGCCGCCCGCGCTGGCCGCCTTTCCGGCCAGGCTTCCGAAGTCGACCGCGCGGGCCACGCCCGACAACGACAAGGACAGGGAGACGGCCGCGAGGAGAAGGACCGGCGACCGCCGCTTTCCATACGAATTTGTTCGAGGGGTCATGCCCCGAACATAACGCAAAAATCGGGCTAACCGCCCAGCGTGAGATCCAGAATCGTCTTGAGGCCGGGGGGCGCGGCGATCACCGCGGGAATCGCGCTCAACACGGCGCCGACGGTGCCACGATCCCCCTGGGTGCCGCCCCGGATCAGCACGTCGAGGGGCGGGTCGCCGTCGATCACGACCCGATCGTGCGGCTCGGGCGCGCCGACCGACATCTCCAGATCCAGCCGGACGAGCTCCTGCCCGCCGCGCAGGCCGATGGCGAGCTGGTGCAGGCCGGCCACCCGACCGGGCGCGATTCCCGGACGCTCGCCCACCACCGGCTCGATCGTGGAGCGGATCTCGTCGAAGACCCACCCGAGCCCCACCCCGATCAGCGCGCAGGATTCCTGGAGGCCGCGGTGTCCGAGCCGACGGGCGGCGACGCCGGCGCGGAACTCCTCGGCGGCCATCCCTGCGCCAACCTTGGCCCGCAGCGGCGCCCGCCGCTTGGCGGCGTCCACCACCCGAAAGACCTGCACGCGATCGACGCGCACGCAGGCCGCCGCCAGGGTCAGCGGCAAGCGATCCATCACGAAGCCCGGGTTGACGCCGGTGCCGACCACGCTGATCTCGGCGCCGCGGGCCATCGCGTCGATTCGCCGCGCCAGATCGGCCGTCCCGAGATCCGCATAGGCCAGGTCTTCGCAGGTCGAGATCAGGTCGACCCCGTGCGCGGCGGCCGCTTCGACAATCGGCAGCATCTCGGCCACGCCCGAGCCGGTCAGGACCAGCGCGACGTCGGCGCCGGCCAGTGCCTCGGCGGCGGTCTTGGCGACCGTCACCCCCACCGGACCGGAACCGATACCCAGCTCGGCGACCTCCCCCGCGTCTCGGCCTGCGAACGCCGGATCGGCCACGCCGGTCAGCAGCAGCCCGGGTCGAGCGCAGACCGCCTTGAGGACCTCCCGCCCGATGGCGCCGAGGCCGACGATCGCGACGCGCACCAAGGGTCCCCGCTTTTCGGTGGTCACCCGAGCTCCGCCAGGTCCTCGCCCAGCTCTTCGAGAAACCCGGACAGCTCCGCCTGCGACAGCGAATCGAGGCGGCGGCGGATCCCCTCCAGATCGTCGCGCAACCGGCCCGCCCGCTGCCGGTAGTTGCCCAGCGTGTTCTCGAGACGGCTCGCGCCGCCCTCGGAAGCGCCCGCCGTCGAATCGACCGGGCCATGACCGTTCTGCTTGGCGGGACCGGCGGCCTCGAGCGCGCCGATCCGCACGCGCAGGTCGTCCCGCTCGGCCTCCAGCTCGCGGAGCCGCCGATCGGCGTCCTCGGAACCGTCCCGACCTTTGGCCGCGATCTTGCGTTCGTGCTCCAATCTCAAGAGCTTCCCCTCGAGCTCGGCCAGGCGCGAACGCCGGCTGCGATCGGCCTCCTCCAGATCCTTCGCGGTCTTGCGGAGGGTCGCCGCGTCGCTCCCGGCGCTCGCCGCGCGCTTCTCCGCAGCCGCGACCGCGTCCTCGAGCTCGGCAACCAGCGCCATCTGCTCGGAGACCGAGGCACGCAGCTCCGTGATCTCCTCCACGTGCGCGGAGGAGGCCCGGTGGAAGTCTTCCAGGGCCCGCTCGCGCGCCTGGCGCGCGGGCGCGGGGTCGTCGCCCGCGGCGGGTCCGCTCGGTACGACGGGCGTGGTCTGCCCATCCGGCCGGGCCTGGCCGCCCTGAACGGCCCGCGCGATCGCTTGGCGAAGCTTGTCCTCCAGCTCCGCGAGGCGCCAGATCAGATCCTGCTTCTCACCTTCGAGGCGCGCGATCCGTTCATCCCGGCCGGCGAGCGCCCGGGCCTGCTCGTCGAGGGTCCGCCCATCGACCACCGCCGCCCGCGCCTCCGTCTCGAACCGTCCGAGGTCGCGCCGCGCGCGCTGGAGCTCGCTCTCCGCCAGCCGCTGTCGTTCGAGCGCGTCGTCCAGCGCCACCTGCCGCTCCCG
>CALAOV010000340.1 GCA_937889515.1 uncultured Myxococcales bacterium
ACCACGGTGAGCGTAGTGACGCCACCACCGCCACCGCCACCGCCGCCACCGCCGTATCCGCCGCCACCGCCGCCGCCCCGTCCACCACCGCCGCCGCCGCCGTATCCACCGCCGCCGCCACCGCCGCCACGCCGATCCTCGGCTTCCTTCACCGCCACTTGACGGCCCTGAACGTCACGTCCATTGAGCTCTTCGATGGCCTTGCGGGCCTCGTCCTCGGTCGACATCTCAATGAAGCCGAACCCACGCGGTCGTCCGGTCTCGCGATCGGTGACGATTTTCGCGTCGGTGACGGTGCCCAGGCCCGCGAACAGCTCGCGCAGATCGAGCTCGGTGATGCTGTACGACAGATTGCCGACGTAAAGTCTCGTTCCCATGTCTTCTCTTCCTCGTTTTTTGCTTCAGTTGCGGTGACTGACGGAGCTGCCGTCTGCAGAACCCTCAAACATTTCGGTCACCGTAGGTCATCCCGGCCAGCCCGGCGACAGCAACGAAGACGAGACGAAGGAGTCATCATAAAACTAACACGAGCGGTCGGCGGATACCGCAATTCTTTTTCTTCAGGCTCTGCCGCGACTCTGAGCGTAGGGGTGATTGGCCACCACCTCGATGCGCTCCCGGGTGAGCCGTTCGATATCGCGGAGGTAGACCCGCTCCTCCCGATCGCAGAACGAAAGCGCGACGCCCCGGGCGCCGGCCCGTGCGGTGCGGCCGATCCGATGAACGTAGCTCTCCGGCTCGTTGGGCAGCTCGAAGTTGATAACGTGGCTCACCCCATCGACGTCGATCCCGCGCGCCGCGATGTCGGTGGCCACCAGGACCCGGATCCGGCCGGCCCGAAACGCCGCCAGCGCTTTTTGCCGTGCCCCTTGTGACTTGTTGCCGTGGATCGCCTCGGCGCGAACGGTGGCTTTCTCGAGATCCCGGGTGACCCGATCGGCGCCGTGCTTGGTGCGCGTGAAGACCAGCA
This sequence comes from uncultured Myxococcales bacterium, assembly GCA_937889515.1. Classification (GTDB taxonomy): domain Bacteria; phylum Myxococcota_A; class Polyangia; order Fen-1088; family Fen-1088; genus JADGRB01. The sequence continues at coordinate 971 of CALAOV010000340.1, forward strand.
CCCGGGTCATGGCCGGATCACGCAGGATCTCGCGCAGCAGCGGACGCTTGTCCTCTTTCTCGACGAACAGGACCCGCTGCGTGATGGCGGCGACCGTGCTGGCCACCGGGTTCACCGCCACCTTGGCGGGGCTGCGCAGGATCGAATCGGCCAGGCTCGCGATGGGCGCCGGCATGGTCGCCGAGAAGAGCAGGTTCTGTCGGCGGGCCGGCAGCTTGGAGATGATCCGGCGGATCGGGTTGATGAATCCCATGTCGAGCATGCGATCCGCCTCGTCGAGCACCAGCGTCTCGACGTCCTGCAGCCAGACGTGCCCCTGCTCCATCAGGTCGATGAGGCGGCCCGGCGTGGCGACGACGACGTCGACCCCCCGGCGAAGGGCGGCGACCTGTGTCCCCTGCCCCACGCCACCGAAGATCACGGTGTTCGTGAGCGTCAGATGACGCCCATAGCTGGAGAAGCTCTCGGCCACCTGCACCGCGAGCTCGCGGGTCGGGACCAGCACCAGCACCCGGGCGCCGCGGCGCTTGGGACCGAGGTTGCGCGACAGGTTGTGCAGGATCGGCAGCGCGAAAGCGGCGGTCTTCCCGGTGCCGGTCTGCGCGCACCCGAGGAGATCGCGGCCCGCCAGGACGTGCGGGATGGCTTCCATCTGGATGGGCGTGGGCCGCAGATAGCCTTCGTCGGCCAAGGCCCGGAGCAAGGGGGGCGTGAGGCCAAAGACGCCGAAGCCGGCCTCAGGCGGGAGCGGTGGGGCTGGCGGCGGCGTGGCGGTGGTCGGCGAGCTAACGGATGCGATCGATTGCGTCATGATGGGTCGGAAGTCCTTCGTGAGCCTGCGGATCCGGCCATGCGCCTCACCCGCTGCGGGTGGAAGCCGAGATCTCGTTTGGCGTTGGTGAACGTTCTGTCCGTGCAAAAACCGTTTCAGACAGCGTTCTAACGAAGGCCAACCCGGTTCTGGCGCTCTTCGCGCGAAAACGCGAAGGCAAAGACGTGATTTCGTCCAGGGACATTCATGCGGGCAAACCCCTCCAAAGTCAAGTACGCGGCGATCTCAGCCCCGGCGTTGCGCCGAGGGGTTCAGCCGCCCGAAGGGTTTAGCCGCCCGAAGGGTTTAGCCGCCCGAAGGGTTTAGCCGATCGACATCCGGAAGTTGAACCCCACGCGCGGCGGCTCGGCGTTCGGATCGCAGCGATAGCGCGTGAAATCGGTGACCCCTTCGGCGCGCAGGAGGTCTTCGTCGACGAGCGCCTTGCCCGTGAAGGTCTTGGGCTCTTTGACGAAAACCTTCATCATCGCGTCGGCGACGATCTCCGGCTTGCGCCAGAGCGAAGGATCCCCTAGGCCGAACCGGATAGTGGCCGAGCTCTCGATCAGGGTGGCGCACCAGAGCGCATTGGCGGCGACGTTGTCGTCCCGCACCTCGTCGGCCAGCCCGCGCGCGATGAGCGTCATCCCGAACTTGCTGATCGCGTAGGCGATCTTTCCGGCCGCCGCGTTCTCGTCGACCGGCGGTGAGAGCATCAGGATGTGCCCGAATTTCTGCGCCACCATCGCAGGCAGCAGGTGGTGGGTGCAGGCGAACGCCCCGCGGACGTTGACCCCCATCACCAGATCGAACCGCTTCATCGGCGTGTCGATGAGCGGGCGCCCGTAGATCGCGCCCGCGTTATTGACTAGGAAGTCGACCCGACCGAACCGCTCGAGGGCGTTCTTCACGCCGCGCTCGACGGCCAGGTCGTCGCGCACGTCGACCTGGACCGCCAGCCCGCGCCGCCCCCGCGCCTCGATCTCGCGCACGGTCTCGTGGATCGTGCCGGGGAGCTTGTCGGTCGGATCCGAGGTCTTGGCGGCGACCACCACGTCGCACCCCTCGTCGGCGAGCCGCAGCGCGAGCGTCTTGCCGACACCGCGCGACGCGCCCGTCACGAAGGCGACCTTGCCCGCGAATGGCGTGGACGACTTGGACGGCGGCGAAGCGGGTGACGGCGAAGCGGGTCGATCAATCGGCTCCATGGTTTCACGGTACTCCTGGTCCGGTCACCTGTCATGGGCGTGTCACAGTGGTGTCACGGCCGTATAAGCGGGACTTATTCATGGATTTCAGGGCTCCAAAGGAGTACCGTGTGCACCTGGTGCCGCCCACATTTCTCGGCAGCACCGCTTTTCGCCACGACCTGCATGCCAAGGTCGCGGCCTATTTCGAAGAAAAGCGGCTGTCTCAGCGCGACGCGCGCGCGATGTACCTCAAGACCGCCGTGCTCATGGCGTGGCTCTCCTTGTCCTACGTCGGTCTGGTCTTCTGGGCATCGGCCGCCTGGCAAGCGGTTCCCCTCGCCATTTCTCTGGGTCTGGCCATGGCCGGGGTGGGATTCAATATTCAGCACGACGGGGGCCACGGCGCCTACTCGCGCCACCGCGCGATCAACAAGACCATGGCGCTGACCCTCAACCTCCTGGGCGGCAACGCCTACTTCTGGCACTACAAGCACAACATCGCCCACCACACCTACGCCAACATCGCGGGCTCCGACGACGATCTCAACGTCGGTCCGTTCGGTCGATTCTCCCCACACGACAAGCGCTACGGCTTTCACCGCTTTCAGCATCTCTACGTCTGGGTCCTCTATGCGTTCCTGGCCATCGAATGGCAGATCTCCGGCGATCTCCGATCGTTCGTGAAACCCGGCGTCGCCGATACCCGGGTGCCCCGGCCACAGGGGTGGGAGCAGGTGATCTTTTGGGCGGGCAAGATCGTGTTCTACGCCCTCGCCTTCGCGCTGCCGCTCTACCGCCACAGCATTCACGCGGTGGTCCTGATCTACCTGCTGACGGGTTTCGTCCTCGGGTTGACGCTGGCGACGGTTTTTCAGCTCGCCCATTGCGTCGAGGAAGCGGCCTTCCGGCAGCCGAGCACCGCGGGCGGTCAGGTCGAGCACGAGTGGACCGCGCATCAGGTCGAGACCGCCGTCGACTTCGCGCGCGGCAATCGTCTCCTCACCTGGTACCTGGGGGGCCTCAATTTTCAGATCGAGCACCATCTGTTCCCCAAGATCTGCCACGTGCATTACCCCGCGCTGTCGCCGATCGTCGAGCAGACCTGCGCCGCCCACGGCGTTCGCCATTTCTCGCATCGGACCGCGCGCGCGGCGCTGCGCTCACACGTGCGGTGGCTGAGACGCCTGGGAAGCACCGAAGCACTTCCCGCCGACGAAGCTCGACCGTCCGTCGGTGAGCACGTGGCGGCGACACCTTTTGCTGATTTAGACAAACGGGGGACGATCCATGGGTAAAGCAGAGGACAAGAGGGCGGCGATCGTGGCCCAACAAGCGGCGCGGGAAGCCGCAGAACGACAGGCCCGCGGCGACCAGCCGGCACCGGCTCGCAAGGCGCGGACCAACTGGGCCGCGCGACGGGGG
>CALAOV010000341.1 GCA_937889515.1 uncultured Myxococcales bacterium
CACCACGGCGCTCTGTGACCGACCGGTCACCGCCGGCAGATCCGATCGCACCTCGACGAAGGGGCGCGCGAACGCCAGCGGCAGGGCCATCGCCAGGCCAGTGCGGACCATCAGCAGGAGGATGTCGCGCAGACGGCGCCGCGCGGAGACCTCGCGCTCGGCTCGCAGCAAGAGCTCCATCGCCGCGAATCGAATGGGTTGGGCGCGCCGGCGGCCGATGCGGTGGATCAGCGCGGGGAGGGCCGCGGCCAGCAGGCCCAGCAGCAGCGAGGGCGCCAGAAAGTGCACCGCTACCTCCGCGCCCGCTGGCGGGCAAAGAGGAACGCGCGCAGCACCTCGGCGGGCGGTTCGGCGGTGGTCGCGAACTGGTACTCGACCCGCGACTCGACGCAGATCTGCCGCCAGCGCTCGCGCAACGCCGCCGATTCACGCCGGAACGAGGCCGCGAGATCCCGCGGGTCGACCAAGAGGCGGCGCCGATCGTCGGGCTCCATCGCCTCGAAGGCGGTCACCTCGTCGTAGGGGAGCTCGACCTCGTCGGGGTCGAGGAGGTGGAACACCACCACGTCGTTCCCGCGCGAGCGGACCTGGCGCAGGCGATCGGCCAGATCGGCCGGCGCGTCCAGCAGATCGCTGAACAGAACGACCAGGCTCCGGCGATCCGCCATCTCGGCCACGTGGGCCAGCGCCCGCCCCGGTTCGGTGCGGCCCGCGGGCGTGACCGCCTCGAGCGCGATCAGCAGATCGCGGATGTGCCCGCCGCGGGTCCGCGGCGGCAGGTACTGCCGGGTGCGATCGTCGAACAGCAGCAGGCCCGCCGGATCGCCCTGCTGGGCCAGCAGATAGGCCAGCGCCGCCGCCAGATAGCTGGCGTAGGCGAGCTTGCTCGGCCCCTTGCGCCCGTAGCCCATCGAGGCCGACGCGTCGAGCACCAGGAAGGTGCGCATCTCGGTCTCGTCTTCGAAGCGCTTGAGGTAGTAGCGATCGATCCGCCCGACCGCCTTCCAGTCGATGCGGCGGATGTCGTCGCCCGGTGCGTACTCCTTGTGCTCGGCGAACTCGATCGACGCGCCGGCGTGGGGATTCTGATGCATCCCCGCGAAGGCGCCTTCGACGATGACCCGCGCCCGCACGCTCATCGATTCGAGGCGCGCGATGTCCTGGGGAGCGAGCGCCAGCGTCGGCATCGGCCCGGCTCTCTCTAGGCGGGCGTGACGGCCTCGATGAGCCGCTCGACCAACTGGCGCGAGGTGAGGCCGTCCGCCTCGGCGTGAAAATTGAGGAGCACGCGGTGGACCAGCACCGGCGCCGCCAGCGCGCGAACATCCTCGATGGAGGCGGCATAGCGGCCGTTCAGGATCGCGCGCGCCTTGGCCGCCAGCACCAGATATTGCGACGCCCGCGGGCCCGCGCCCCAGGAGACGTACTTCTTGATGAACTCGGGCGAAGGTCCCTCGCCCGGACGGCTGGCCCGGCAGAGGGCCACCGCGTGCGACACCACGTGCGGCGCCGCCGGCACGCGCAGCACCAGATCCTGGAGCTCCAGGATGCGCTCCGGCGACAGCACCTTGCGCAGCGTCGGGTGGTAGGCGGTCGTCATCTGGTTGACGATCTGCACCTCTTCGGCAGCCGACGGGTAGCCGACGTCGATCTGGAACATGAAGCGATCGAGCTGCGCCTCGGGCAAGGGATAGGTCCCCTCCTGCTCGATCGGGTTCTGCGTGGCGAACACCAGGAACGGCAGCGGCAGCGCGTAGGTCTGGCCGCCGGCCGAAACCCGGTACTCCTGCATCGACTGCAGCAGCGCCGCCTGGGTCTTGGGCGGCGTGCGGTTCACCTCGTCGGCCAGCACGACGTGCGCGAAGATGGGGCCGCGCACGAACCGGAAGACTCGCCGGCCGGTGGCGCGGTCTTCTTCCAGCACGTCGGTGCCGGTGATGTCGGCCGGCATCAGATCGGGCGTGAACTGGATCCGCCCGAACGACAGCGCCAGCGCGTCGGCCAGCGTCTGGATGAGCAGCGTCTTGGCCAGGCCCGGGACGCCCACGAACAGACAGTGCCCGCGCGCGAAGAGCGCGACCAGGAGATGATCGATGACCCGCTCCTGGCCGACGATTCGCTTGCCGATCTCCGTTACGAGGGCGCGCCGCGCGGCCGCGACCTCGGCCACGGCGTCGAGATCGCGTTCGGCCGTTGAAGCCGAAATAGGCAGGGGCGTGGGGGCAGGGTCGGCCATCCCCGGCCAGAATGCCACGCGCGGGAGGGCCTGGCTACGAACGGCCCACTAATTTTCCCGCGGCCCCCAAATAAACGGAACGACTTGCCGCCCCGGCCCTTTGAGGCGTTTCGCGATCTCGTGTTATGGAAAGGCACGGGGAGGTCGCCATGCAGCGTTCGCGTCATTCGATGTCTGGGGTCGGATTCTTGGCGGCGGTGATCGCCCTTGCGGCGGCCGGGCTCGCGCCGCGGGCCGCGCGCGCCGGGGGTCGCATCGTCGTCAGCGACGTCGAGTTCGGGTCCTTTGGATCCGAGAAGGAGATGAACGCCGCGCTCAAGAAGCAGGCCAAGACCGCGCTCAAGGGAGACGGAGCCTGGAATCTCAACCTGATGATCTTCCTCGGCGCCGGCGCGGGCGCGGACAAGATCAACATCGTCTACTACGACATGTCGAAGAAGCCGCCAGACCAAGTCAACTTCACCGAGGTCGGCGTCAAGGCCGACCAGAAGATCGTTCAGCTCAACGGTCAGGCGATCTCGAAGGACATGGGATTCGTCAAGGGGCACAAGTACGAGATCCGGGCGACCCGTCTCATCGGCGGCAAAGAAAAGGTCTACGCGAAGACGACCATCACGTTGAAGTGAGCGCGCTCAGGCGCGGAGTCGCCGCGATCGCGCCCCTGCTCCTCGGCGCCGCTTGGGTGACGGGTTGTCCGCGGACTCCGCATCCCGGCGCGCCGGCCGCCGACGCCGGCTATCTGGATCCGCGGCGTCCGGCGGCGGAGCGGGCGGCGGATCTGGTACACCGCCTGACCGTCGGGGAGAAGATCGCGCAGATGATGACCGCCGCGCCGGCCGTCCCGCGGCTCGGTGTTCCGGCCTACGACTGGTGGAACGAGGCGCTCCACGGGGTCGCCCGCGCCGGGCGCGCGACGGTCTTCCCGCAGGCGATCGCGCTGGCGGCGACCTTCGACGAGCCGCTGGTCCGGCAGATCGCGGGCGTGATCTCCGACGAGGCGCGCGCGAAGTTCAACCTGGCCCAGGCCCACGGCGAGCGCGGCCGCTACCACGGGCTGACGTTCTTCTCGCCCAACGTGAACATCTTCCGCGACCCGCGCTGGGGACGCGGGCAGGAGACCTTTGGCGAGGACCCGGTGCTGACCGGGCGCCTGGCCGTCGCGTTCATCGTCGGCCTGCAGGGGGACGATCCGCGCTATCTGAAAACCGTCGCCACCGCCAAGCACTTCGCCGTGCACAGCGGGCCCGAGGCGACCCGGCACGTCTTCGACGCGCGGCCCAGCGCCCACGATCTGGCCGACACCTATCTGCCGCAGTTCGAAGCGGCGGTGCGACAGGGGCAGGTCGGCTCGGTGATGGCGGCCTACAACCGGGTCGACGGCGAGGCCTGCGCGGCCAGCCCGAAGCTCCTCGCCGAGACGCTGCGGGGAAGCTGGGGCTTTGCGGGCTACGTGGTCGGCGATTGCGGCGCCGTCGGCGACATCTTTGCCACCCATCATCTGGCGCCGTCGCCGGCCGGCGCGGCGGCCGCGGCGCTGCGGGCGGGGACCGACCTCGACTGCGGGCAAGCGTACGACGCGCTCGAGCCCGCGCTGGCGAGCGGCCTGGTCGGGCAAGCCGATCTCGACCGCGCCCTGGTGCGCCTCTTCACCGCCCGCTTCAGGTTGGGCCTGTTCGATGCGCCCGACAGCGTCCCCTGGTCGCGGCTGCCGGAGTCGGTGATCGACGCGCCCGCGCACCGGCAGCTCGCCCGCACCGCCGCCGCGCGCGCCGTCGTCCTGCTGGAGAACCGCGGCGGCGTACTTCCGCTCGCGTCGTCCATCAAACGCCTGGCCGTCGTCGGTCCCACCGCCGACGACCAGGAAGTTCTGCTGGCCAATTACCACGGCACGCCGTCGCACGCGGTGACCTTGCTGGATGGGATCGGCGCCGCCGCTCGGGCGCGCGGTGTGTCTGTCCGGTATGCCCGGGGCGCCGCGCTGGCGGGGTCCGGCGGTTCTAGCGCGCAGCTGGCCGAGGCCGTCGCGGCCGCTCGGGCGAGCGATCTCACCGTGGCCGTGGTGGGTCTCGACCCGCGCTTCGAGGGTGAAGAGAACGAAAGCCCGCTCAATCCGTCCGGCGACCGGGTCGAGATCGGCCTATCGCCCGGTCATGAAAAGCTGGTCGAGGCTCTCGTCGCGACCGGCAAGCCGGTGGTCGTGGTGCTCACTGGCGGCAGCGCGCTGGCCATTCCCTGGATCGCCGACCACGCGGCCGCGATCCTCTACGCCTGGTATCCGGGCGAGGAAGGGGGAAACGCTGTCGCCGACGTGCTCTTCGGCGAGGCGAACCCCGCCGGCCGGCTTCCGATCACGATCTACCGATCGGCCGACGATCTGCCGCCCTTCACCGACTACGCGATGCGCGGGCGCACCTATCGCTACTTCGACCGGCCGCCGCTCTACGCCTTCGGCGCCGGCCTCTCCTACACGACGTTTCGCTACGCGGGCTTGGTGATCGCGCCCGATCACCAGACGATCTCCGTCGAGGTCCAGAACACCGGCGCGCGCGCCGGCGACGAGGTGGTCGAGGCCTACGTCCTGCCGCACGGCCTGCCCCCGTATGCGCCCGCCCGCTGGCTGGCGGCCTTCGCGCGGGTCACGCTGGCGCCCGGTGAGCGCCGCACGGTCTCTCTGTCCTTACCGCCGCGCGCGCTGTCGTTCGTCGACGAGCGGGGCACCTGGCGACCTCTCGCCGGTGACGTCGACCTCGCCGTCGGCGGCGGTCAGCCCGATCGGCAGGGG